>CAZKYZ010000012.1:0-21442 GCA_964557055.1 uncultured Desulfobacterales bacterium | reverse complement strand
CTTTGATTTTGGCTTCCACGTAATCCTTGAGGGTGACCTGAGCGGAGGGACAGGACGAACAGGTACCCCGCAGTCGAACGGTAACAACGTTGTCAGCAAAGTCCACCAGCTCGATATCACCGCCGTCTTTGCGCAGCGCCGGTTTGATTTCCCGTTCCAGGGTTTCTTCAACCATTCTGATTTTCTGGATATTGGTCAACGACGGCCCCTTTTTCTCCTCGACGAAGCATTCGCCTGTCACCGATGCGATGATTTCCTGTATGGCGCCATGGCATTTCTCGCATCCGCCGCCGGCTTTTACATATCCGGTCACATCTTCCACCGTTTTGAGGCCGTTTTCCGATACAGCCCGCCTGATTTCATTATCCGTTACACCGAAACATTCACAGACGATCTCACCATCAGCAGTTTTTTCCGGCTCTCCACGATAGTAGGCGATAGCCTTTTCCAGGGCATCTCTGCCCATAACGGAACAATGCATCTTTTCCTTGGGCAGCCCCCCCAGAAAACCGGCAATATCGTCGTTGGTGATTTTAGACGCTTCTTCAAGATCGAGGCCGATAATCATCTCCGTCAGTGCCGAAGAAGAGGCGATGGCACTGGCGCAGCCGAATGTCTGGAATTTGGAATCGGCAATTTTTCCGGTATCGTCCAGTTTGAAGGTGAGTTTCAGGGCGTCACCACAGGCAATCGAACCGACTTCTCCGATGCCGTCGGGATTTTCAATCACGCCAACATTTTTTGGATTAATAAAATGCTCCCTTACCTTATCGGTGTATTCCCACATATAATCCTCCCCCGGTATCCATTTCCGGACTGTTTTTCTTTTATGGTAGCCGCACCGGATCCGGACACCTCGCATTTGTCACAGGTAGTTGTTTCCGGGTTCACTTCTTTCATACAACTGTAATCATTGCCATGCAGACATCAAGCCAAACCGAACAAAAAAAGCTCATCTGGTGCCGTTTAGAAGTTGATTCGGCGGATATGCCGGTAAGCCGCCAGACCTGGGTGCAGTACACAGGCTGCAAAACGAACGTATTTCGTCAGTGGTCGTTTGCGGTCAGGGCGGACCCGGGTTCCAAACCGTTCGGGCAACTGTTTGCTGGAAGGCGAAGAGAGACCGAATCGGCACCAGCCTGTGCTCGGTGCCCATCGGCTTGTCTCTATCTCGATTCTGATACAGAACTGTATCAAGAGACAAGGAATTGCCGGCGATATCGCTTCGGTTTTGCGGTTCTGCAGGTTTGGGCAGGAAAAACAGCGCAGCGCAACAGAGTCGATGTCCGGTTGCGCTGCGTTTTGTTATTGTGGGCCGGGAGAAAATTATTTTCGAGCCAACAAGCGGTGGCTCAGCAGTTTAATGTGGCTCATTTCTTCCCGGATAATGGCATCCATCTTGTCCTTGCCCATCTGGTCCGGCACAAGGTCT
Organism: uncultured Desulfobacterales bacterium; assembly: GCA_964557055.1. Taxonomy (GTDB): domain Bacteria; phylum Desulfobacterota; class Desulfobacteria; order Desulfobacterales; family CAZKYZ01; genus CAZKYZ01. Next base: position 20,010 of record CAZKYZ010000012.1, on the reverse strand, counting down.
TTCATGCCCAGATAAAAAACGATGGAATCCTTTTCCGCGGTGATGGCGTCTTTTAAAATCGCATGCATGCTGGAGGTATCGATGGATTTGTTGAAAAAGATCCGGGTGTCCGCCAAGGCCAGTAAATATTGTTCCGATTCTCCGTTCGGATCGAAAACCGTGGATGCCTTGTCGCCGGTTGGCAAGGCTTTCCGCAGGTTGGCGAATGTTTTTTCGTGGTCATCTTCCATCTTGGCCAGGCTCAGCAGAAATGCCTTTTCGTCCGCATCTTCCACACTTTCGGCGGCCGTGCGGTAAAAGATCCCGCCGTTTCTTTCGATCTGTTCCGCCATTTTAAAAATTTCTTCCGCATTGAAATCGTAGCCCATATGATGTCCTTCCTTTCTGTACGTGAATTGGTTCAACAGTATCGATCCATCTGTTTCAAGTATGACACAGCAAACTAGGCCGTATCAACATAAAAAGAGGCTGCAGCCGTTATCAGCACACTTCTTTGAGTACTCCTGTGAATACATGAATTTGCACAAAACATGCCACCTGCAGGTTTCCGGTTTCCCCGGTCAATTTTCAGCGGCGGGTCACGATGATGGTGGCATGCTTATTGAATGACCAATACCTGTTGATGCAGTTAAACAACAAGGGCAATAGACCAATAAGGAGGATATTCCATGGCTTCTGTCACACTTAAAGGCAAAAAAACAAACACCTCGGGCGAACTGCCGCAGCCGGGGGATCAAGCCCCCGCTTTCACCCTTACGGATGTTGAGCTGAAAGAGGTTAACCTGGCGGATTTTTCGGGCAAAAAAGTTGTTCTCAATATTTTTCCCAGCGTGGATACACCCACCTGTTCCATGTCGGTACGCAAGTTCAACACGGAGATCACCAAGCATTCCGGTACTGTCTGCGTCTGTGCGTCCATGGATCTTCCCTTTGCCCACCAGCGGTTTTGCGGTGCGGAGGGGGTGGAGAACGTGGTTTCCGCTTCGGCTTTCCGCAACCCCGCGTTCGGTGACGACTACGGGGTACGCCTGACTGCCGGTCCCCTGGCCGGACTTTTTGCACGCGCGGTGGTAGTGATCGACGAGACCGGGAAAGTGGCCTACTCCCAGCTGGTACCGGAGATCGCGGACGAGCCGGACTATGATTCCGCTCTGGCGGCACTGACCGCTTCGGGGGATTTGGATTCCTGTACGGCAAGTTTTACGGCGGAGCATGCACGGCCGTTCGGGATTGATGATGATGGTTGCGACGATGGCAGGTCGGGGTGATTTCCACCCCGCGGAAAGCCGCCGCGCCGCGCTGCACGACAGCGAACGGTTGAATGCCGGGTGCCGGCTTTCCAATGGGTATCCGGAAACCCCCCGGCGCAATAGAACTTTTCTGCAAGGATCATGATATGGCCCGGTATACCGGCATAAATCACCTGGCGATGGTAACCGCGGATATGGACGCCACCATCCGTTTCTGGCGGGATCTGCTGGGGATGCGCCTGGTGGCCGGGTTGGGTAATCGAAAGTACCGGCACTATTTTTTCGAAATTTCGGAACAGGACATGATCGCCTTTTTCGAATGGCCGGACGTGGAGGCGGTTTCTGAAAAAGATCATGGCGTTCCGGTTGCCGGTCCTTTCGCTTTCGATCATGTCTCCGTGGGTGTCGCTGCCGACGAAGACCTCTGGGAGGTCCGGTCCAAACTGACGGCTGCCGGCTTCTGGGTTTCCGAGGTGATCGATCACGGGTTCATATATTCCATTTACGCATTCGATCCTAACAACATACCCATTGAATTCAGCGCACCCGTTCCAGAAGTGGACATTCGAGATAAACCCCGGATGCTGGACCGGTTCCCGTCCCTGGAGGCGCAGGAGGGGCCCGAGCCGCAAAGCGGCCGGTGGCCCGCCGCCGTTCCCGAATCGCCGCACAACCGGGTCGTCTATCCCGGTGAAGGTGTCGCCTTTCGAAAAAAAGACGACTGAGCAGTAGGCAAACCTATGAAAACCAGAAAAGAAGAAGATGCCTTCGGTGTGATCGATGTCCCCGAAGACGCTTACTACGGCGCCGGTACCCAGCGGGCGGTGCAGAACTTTATGGACAGCGGCCTCTCCTTTCCGCCGGTATTCCTGCACGCCCTCGCCATGATCAAACACTTCGCGGCTGGCGAGAACCTTCGGCTGGGGCTGCTGCAACCCGAACTGGCGGATGCCGTCGCTGTAGCCGCGCAAGAAGTGATGGATGGCCGCTTCGACGATCAGTTCGTGGTAGATCTGTTTCAAACAGGATCCGGGACATCCACCAACATGAACATGAACGAGGTGATCGCCTCCCGGGCCAATGAAATGCTCACGGGCAAAAAAGGCGGCAAGAAGCCGGTTCACCCCAATGATCATGTCAATCTGGGACAATCGAGCAATGATGTCATCCCAACCGCGCTGCACATCACAGCGGTTCTCAGCATGCGCGATAACCTCCTGCCGGCCCTGAACGGGCTCCGGGAAGGCCTGCTGGAAAAGGCGGCTGCATTTCAAACCGTTTTAAAAATCGGCCGGACCCACCTGCAGGATGCCGTGCCGATCTTCCTGGGGGATGTTTTCGGCGGTTACGCCCGGCAGATCGAACTGGCCGCTGAGCGGATCCGTCGTTCCATGACGGATATGAAAGAACTGGCCCTGGGAGGGACAGCCGTCGGTAACGGTGTGAACACCCATGCCGGATTCGCTTCCGGTGTGATCGCGCGGATTGTCGGGTACACCGATATCGATTTCTGCGAAGCCCGCAATCATTTCGAAGCCCAGGGGGCGCGGGACGCCTGCGTAGCGGCCAGCGGTGCCCTGAAATCATTGGCGGCGGCGATGATCAAGATTGCCGACGATATCCGCTGGATGGGTTCCGGACCACGCTGCGGCCTGGGAGAAATACAGCTGCCGGCCCTGCAGCCGGGTTCATCCATCATGCCCGGAAAGGTAAATCCGGTTATTCCCGAATCGGTTATACAGGCGGCCGTGCAGGTGATCGGCAACGATGCGGCCATCACCATTGCCGGCCAGAGCGGCAGTTTCGAACTGAATGCCATGCTGCCCGTTATCGCTTACAACCTCCTGCAATCCATTGATCTGCTCTCCAGGGGAGCGGATATTTTTTTACAGAAGTGCATCCGCGGTCTGGTCGCCGACCCGGAAAAATGTAGCCAAAACGTGGAAAAAAGCCTTGCCATGGCCACCTATCTGGTTCCCATTATCGGCTATGATCAGGCTTCACGAATGGCCACGAAGGCTTTTCAGACCGGGAAAACCATCCGGGCACTGGCCCTGGAAGAGGGTATCCTCACCCCGGATCAGGCGGCGGACATCTTCCCATGAATGGAAACGAATACCACCGCCGGACACGCTATAACCGATTCGCCATGAAGGGCCACGCCCTGGACTGGCCCAATCAGCCCGCTTTGCATAAACACTATCCCTCGGCGCCGGCCACCCCCCTGGAGAAACCCCGCGAACGATTCGGGAAAACGCTGGAAGAGCTTGTTTGCGAAAAGGGCAATGGAAACCGCAGGCAATCCCTTGGCATGGCCGAACTTTCCGATGTGCTGGCTGCCGGCTACGGCCATACTGCCGAAAAAAAGGGGCCGGGATGGCGATTCCGATACCGCAGCGCCGCATCCGCCGGAGCTTTGTACCCCGCTGAAATCTATCTGGCGGCGGGAGGTGCCGCCGGGCTTGCTGCGGGGCTCTACCACTATGATGGCACGTCTGCATCTCTGCGGCAGCTGCGCAAAAAAGATCCCGGCACATTGCTGATGGACGCCCTGTTTAGCGACGAATCCGGCCGGCCCTGCTGCACTTTCGTCATCACCGGTATTTTTTTCAGATCCGCCTGGAAATACCGGGAGCGGGCGTATCGATATGTGCTGCTGGACGCCGGGCATGTGGCCGAAAACCTGGTGCTGGCCCTCAAAGCCGTCGGGTGTGCCATTTCCGTTCATTACGATTTCGAGGATCGAACCGTCGCGAAACTGCTGGGACTGGATACCGACAGAGAAGTGCCCCTGATCGCCATAAATGTGTTTGGAGACGCCCGGGAGACAACGGGCGACATTGCCGACCCGGCCGACTGGCTCCACGTCCCGCCGGAATTGTTCGGCAGTTGTGCCGTTTCGGCAAAGGAAGTGTTTTACGATGAGATTGGCAGTGCCTACCGCAGCGGGATCGGACCGGCTGCGGGCGATGCGGGCTGCCCGGGCCAGGGCGCTTCGGCAGGCCGGGCTGTTCTGGAGTGGGTGCGGCCAACCGATACCGGCAGGCGGGAGGCGGCGCCGGATTTTGCCGAGGTCATACGCGCCAGGCGATCCCGACGCAATTTTAGCGGCCGTGCCTGGGCGGAGGATTCCTTCTGGTCCGTGTTGAACCTAACAGCTGCGGCTGCCGGCAGAGACCGGGTGGATGGGTATCCCTGCGGAGCAGCCCTTTCCACCGGATTTCTGGCGGGTGAACAGGTACCCCTCCCTCCCGGTCTCTACCGGCTCAATCCTCCCGAACGGCAATACGGCCGGGTGACCCGGGAAATGCTGAACGGGATGATGGCGGATATCTGTCTGGGCCAGCAGTGGCTGGCAAACGCCCCCCTTCAATTTGTTTTTACGGCCAACCTGGAAGCCCTGGATGACTGTTGCGGAGCAAGGGGATACCGGTATGCCATGATCAACGCCGGGAGGATCGGCCAGCTGATCTATCTGGCTGCCGCAGACGCCGGGGTCGGCTGCTGCGGTATCGGCGCTTTTTTTGATCCGGAGGCGACGGAATTGCTGAATCTTGAGAAAGGCTGGGCCATGCTCTACCTGGTGGCCGCCGGTCCGGTGAAAGGGAGAAGTGCATAGCGAACCTTAAAACCTTGTTCATGGCTGATAGCTCATGGCAAAAGACAGGATTCGTTGATTCGTACATTGGTTAATTTGTTAATTTGTAAAACCGCAACAACAGGGTTCGAGGGTAAGGACAGTAAACAGTGAGGAGAAGGGCAGGCTGTAGGGGTTTAGGCTGTAGGCTGTTAGCAACAGCTAAAAAAAAACGTCAGCCCGTAAGGCAACAACCAGACCTAATAGCCTAACAGCCTACAGGCTAAAAGGCTGATTCTTGTACAGTGCGTAGAAAGGGCAGTTAGGAGTGAAGAGTGAGGAGAAAAAAGCAGAGGGCAGAGGGCATGGAGCAAAGGGGAAGGACAGTGAGGAGTAAGTGGTGAGTAGAAAGAGAAAGAAAACAACAGGAAACAAAAAAACCATTTTCCCGCAGAAGCTCAGGGCCGCAGAGAGGATCTTAAAACCTTGCTCATGGTTCATGACTCATAGCTTAAGGCGGAGGGCAGAGGGCCATGAACCAATGTTTTCACTCGAACCCCGGAACCCTTGATCCCTCGAACCCTGCTCTTGCGGTTTTTCCTAACAGCCAAGAGCCATGAACACGATGTTTATCTTCCCCTTCAGCCTGCCAACAACTGATTCATCAGCTTTCCCAGCTGGACCAGGTGCGTCCGCTCCTCATCAGCGATTTTGGTCAACGCCATTTTGCTTTTTTCGTTGCGGGTACGATCGGCTGCCCGTGAATAGAGGTCCATTGCCTGGGCCTCTATGGACATGGCAAGCTCAATGACGCCTTCCAGTGTATCCCATTCGGGCATGAATATGTTGGCGTATTCTTCCGTTGTCATGCCGCCTTCAAGCACTTTTTGAACCGGTCCCGATTCAAAAGCCTCCCGGGTTGTTTTTTCGCCGGTGATTTCGCGATACAGTTCGACGACGCGATCCTGATGCTTGGCTTCAATTTGAGACAGTTTCTGGAACAGCAGTTTCACCTGTCTGTCGGCTACCTTGGCAACCATGGAGAGGTAAAAATCCTGAAGCCCGGCTTCCAGGGAGAAGGCCGCCGCAAGGGTGTGGCGGGGTGATTCATCACCGCTGAAAAATTCAATGCCCTTTTCCTCGTTCAGAAAGGCGGCGTTACCGCCCCAGGCGCTGAATCCTCCCGCAAGGTTGATGACCGCCGGAAAGCCCCTGGATGTTAAAAGCTGGGTCGCCACCCGGCTGCGCCCTCCGGATGCGCAGTAAACGATGATCTCCCGGCCGCTGTCCAGTTCATTCAGGCGTTGCGTCAAAACAGGCAGCGGAATCAGCTTTGCGCCCGGTATGTGGCCGGAGGCGTATTCCGCTTCCTGGCGCACATCCAGTAAGGTAAACGCATCCAGCGACTTTTTTTGCATATAATCCCGGGTATCATCGGCACTGAGGGATCGGACGGGGGTTAGATACTGCCGCCATTGCATAGCAGGCCTCCTCGGTCAAAAGTGGTGAAAAGATTCACATTACAGATATTGGTTAAAAGCAAGAGATATGCCAGGTCTTTGACGGCAATACTGGCATAATGATTGCATTTTACCTGTAAAAGCATAACAGGTTATACGACAACAGCATAAAGGGGACCGGAAATGAACGATACAGAATACAGGCAGGTAATCGCCATGGCCATCCAGAATGAAATCGAGGCCAGAACGTTTTACGAAGAGGCTTCCAGCAGGGTGGCGGATTCGTATCTGAAGAAGATGTTCGCTGATTTTGCCGTGGAAGAGGGCAAACATCGCACGATCCTCGAGAATATTCATACCTGCAAGTTCCTGGGCGGATATTTCCAAGAGGAAACAGACTACAAGGTGGCCGAGTCCGTGGAAAAACCGGCCCTGTCCTTTGACATGCAGCCGAAAGACGCCATTGCGCTTGCCATGAAAAACGAGGAGGAGGCCATGCAGCAATATACCGAAATGGCCGAAAACTGCAGCGATACCGATAAAAAAAAGGTGTTTTCGGAACTGGCCGCGATGGAGCGCGGGCACAAGAAAAAAATGGAACAGGCCTTTGTGGATATCGGTTATCCGGAGGTCTGGTAACTGCCTGTCCGCTGCGGTGTGCCCGAATATCACACGGATGTTTGTTTTTGAGCCGCCGGGCCCGGTGAGTTTCAGTTGGCCCAAACCAGGAGGAAGACGATGAATCAATCAGGCACCATGATTAAAAATATTTCTTTTGCAGCGCCCCTCAGCCTTTTGGATCTGGTCGATTACGAGGAGGGCCGGGTGGTCAGCCGAACCCTTGCGCAGACACCCGGGGTTGGAGTGACCTTGTTTGCCTTCGATGCCGGCGAGGAAGTCAGCACTCATACGGCCCCGGGAGATGCCATGGTTTACGTTCTGGACGGTGAGGCTGAAATCGATATCGACGGCAGAAAGATGACGGCCGTTGCGGGTCAGGTGGTGGTGATGCCGGCCAACGTGCCCCATGCCGTATCCGCGGGCAAACCTTTTAAAATGCTGTTGACCGTGGTGCGCCCGCCAAAATGATGACAATCTCAAACGGCATTGCGGCGGCGGGGACCGTATCACCGCAAACGTCGACAGTAACGCGAGTCGTTTCAACTACAGGCGGTATGTAAGCCCGATACAGTGGCGCTGCCGGGGAGCAGAAAATGGAAAAACATGAGGTAACCCTGTTCAAGCCGTTTCCTTTTGTTGTGGGGCAGAAAATCAGGATTGAAGGCGGCCCCAGAGGGGGGGATTGGGAAGTGGTGGGCCTGTCCGACCGCAAGGTAACCCTGCGGTGTCCGATCAGTAAACGAGAGTTCGCCTGGAACCGGTTCTGCTATGCAACCGAAACGCGCGCTGATGAGGTCTGGCCCCTTAAAAAATAAACCCGGTGGCTGCACGGCGGCGGCATTTGATCCGGATGCGGCCGTTGCTGTGGAGAATAACGCAGGTGTTTCATGTCTCACAATCCCGGGTGTCTCAGGCCATGCAATGGGCGGCGATTGTTGTAATAATCGCAAAAAAAATAGCAGGTTGGGCGGACGGCATGCCGTGATTTTACGGGAACGAAAAGCGTAACATATTGATTGGTTTTTCCTTTGGCATGATCCTTTTGCCACAATCAGACAAGTAAGGAGCCACATGCAGATTCCCCACACCCTGAACGCGGATTTCATCGATTCCCAATTTCAAAAATGGAAGAAAAGCAAAACCTTTGTATCGGCTGACTGGCAGATGTTTTTTGCGGGGTTTGAACTGGGCGGCAGCGGTGCTGCGGCTGGTGCGGTGGAGCCTTTACTGCAGACCAAGGCAGACATGCTGATATACCGGTATCGGGATCTGGGCCACCTTCTGGCATGTATGGATCCGCTGTCCGCCTGCCCGACGTCTCATCCTTTCCTGGATCCGGAGAGTGTCGGTATCGACAGCAGTGATCTGGAAAAGGAAGTGATTGTCCGGAAGGGAACGGTTGCAGAATCAGTGCCCCTAAAAAAACTGATTCAGGATCTGCGGGAAATCTACTGCCATTCGGTGGGGGTCGAATATATGCACCTGCAGGATCCGACCGAACGGAAATGGCTGCAGGACCGCATGGAGCCGGTGCGCAACCGCCCTGATTTTGGTCGTCGCGAAAAACGCAGGATTCTGGAAAAACTGATTCGGGCCGTTCTGTTCGAACAGACCCTGAACAAAAAATATGTCGGTGTCACCCGCTTTTCCCTGGAAGGCGGGGAGGTGGTTATTCCCCTGTTGGATGAAATTATCCGGGCGGCATCCGCAAACGGCTGCCGGGAAGTCATCATGGGGATGGCCCACCGGGGCCGCCTCAACGTTCAGTGCAACGTGCTGGGAAAATCCTATGAAACCATCTTCAGTGAATTCGAAAGCTGTTACGATCCGGAACAGGTGGGCGGCTCCGGCGACGTGAAATACCACAACGGGTATATGGCTCGGATTGCGTCCGCATCCGGTGACCCCCTAACGGTATACCTGGTCGACAACCCCAGTCATCTGGAAGCCGTCGATCCTGTTGTGGAAGGCATAGCCCGGGCCCGGCAGGACCTGTCCGACAACCCGTCCGGCCGGAACGTGCTGCCTCTCCTGATTCACGGCGATGCCGCCTTTGCCGGTCAGGGAATTGTGGCCGAGACCCTGAATATGTCACAGCTGGCGGGGTATCTTACGGGGGGTACGGTTCACCTCATTATCAACAACCAGATCGGATACACGACCCTGCCGGAAGACGCCCGTTCAACGCGTTATTCCACCGATGTCGCCAAAATGCTGATGGTACCCGTATTTCATATTCACGGGGAAGATCCGGAAACAGCCTGCCACATTGCCCGTCTGGCGGTGGATTACCGCAGGAAGTTTGCCAAAGACGTGGTCATTGATATTGTCTGCTATCGGCGATATGGCCACAACGAGGGTGATGAACCGTATTTCACCCAGCCGCAGATGTACGACCGCATCAGTGAGCGCCCGCCGTTAAATGAACTATACGGGAAAAAGCTGCTGGAAGAGAAAGTGGTCACACCCGAGGAAATTCGCGACCACCAGGCCACCGTACTGAAGGAGCTCAATGATGCCTATGACGAGATTCACGGCAGTTCCTGTCTTTTTCCGATGTCCGACTTCTTTGCGGGCTGGGATAAGATTACCGGCCGATACACCCCCAAAGCGGTAAAGACCGCGGTTCCCAAAACAAAACTGGTCGGCTTTGCCCGTGAACTCTGCCGGGTGCCGAAGACGTTTACAGCCCACCCCAAGCTGGAACGACTGCTTCAGGCCCGCCTGGACGCGGTTGAAAAGGGGGCCGGACTGGACTGGGGCAACGCGGAATCCCTGGCATTCGCTTCCATCCTGGATCAGGAAATTTCCATACGGCTCAGCGGGCAGGATGTTCAGCGGGGAACTTTCAGCCACCGCCACGCTGTTTTAAACGATCGCAAAACGGGAAACCGCTATATCCCCCTGGAAAAAATGACCCGGGGAACGGCCATGTTTATGCCCTATAACAGCCATCTTGCCGAGGCGGCCGTGATCGGGTTTGAATACGGATACGCCATCACCAGGGCCGATGCACTGACCATCTGGGAAGCCCAGTTCGGTGATTTTGCCAACAACGCCCAGGCTATTATCGACCTGTTTATCGCCGGGGGCGAAACCAAATGGCGCCGGCTTTCCGGGCTTGTGCTGCTGCTTCCCCATGGTTGGGAAGGGCTCGGACCGGAACATTCCAGCGCCCGGCTGGAACGATTTCTGCAGCTGTGTGCGGAAGACAATTTGCTGGTCTGCAATCCCACTACGCCGGCCCAGTATTTTCATCTCCTGCGGCGTCAGGTGGCGGCACCCTACCGAAAGCCGCTGGTGGTGATGAGCCCCAAAAGCCTGCTGCGCCACCCTGCTGCGGTTTCCCGGCTTTCCCAGCTGACAGCCGGCGCGTTCCAAACGGTACTGGAAGATCCGCCCAAACGCAAACAGCCGGAGCGGCTGAATTTCTGCAGCGGCAAAATCTATTACCAGCTGATCGAGCAGCGGGAGAAACTGAAGGACACCCGCACTGCCGTCATTCGCCTGGAACAGCTCCATCCCTGGCCGCACGAGGAACTGGCCGGCCTGCTGAAACGGTATGGCCGAACAGCCGCATGCCGCTGGGTACAGGAGGAGCCCGAAAACATGGGTGCCTGGCAGTTTGTTCGGCACCGGCTGGAAGACCTGGCCGGCCGACGGATCGCATACGTGGGCCGCCCGGCGGCGGCCAGCCCGGCAACGGGATTTCCCAAAGCCTACAGGGCGGAACAGGCTGCCGTAATCGAAAAGGCGTTTGCACCATCATAAGCAGGCAGTGATCGCGAAATCTTGGCGCTGTCCGGGATGAACACTTTGAATCAGGAGAGATACCATCATGCCAATTGAGATTGTCATTCCCCATGTGGGAGAATCGGTTCAGGAGGCCTTATTGGCCGAGTGGTTCAAGCAGGACGGTGAGTACGTGGAAAGGGACGAACCCCTTTTCGTCATCGAAACGGACAAGGTCACCCTGGAGGTTGTGGCCGAGGCAGGCGGTAACCTGAAAATTGTCGTGCAGGCGGGCGAAACGGTTGCCATCGGTACGGTGGTGGGCACCATCACAGCGGCCAAGGCACAAAAACGTGGCCTGCCGGAAAAAAGTGCCGTCCCGGAAACGCAGGACCGTTCCGCTCCGGCGGAAACGGCATCGCCCGGCAAACGGGTGGAACCGGCAGCTGCGGAACCGGTGCTGCAAGAAAAGATTGCTTCGGTTTCGGCCGATGATCTGCCGCTGGCCCCTTCCGTAAGGAGGCTGATCCGGGAGAAAAATCTCGATCCCTCCCGCATTACGGGTACCGGACCCGGAGGGCGCATCAACAAGGGCGATGTCCTGCTTTATCTGGAAGAAGCCCCCGCCGGAGTGCCCGAAAAAACTGAAAAACAGCCCTTTCCCGCCGAAGTGATGCCCGGCGAAAAAAGCCTGGAGGTTCGCAAAGCCATGACGCCCATCCGCAAAAGAATTGCGGAACGGCTGCTGGCCGCGAAACAGGGCACGGCCATGCTGACCACCTTTAATGAGATCGACATGAGTCGGGCCATGGCCATTCGCACGCAGTACAAGGAGGCCTTCCAGAAGAAGTATGCTGTTTCCCTGGGGTTTATGTCTTTTTTCATCAAAGCTTGCGTGGTGGCGCTGAAGGAGGTCCCGGAAATCAATGCTTTTATCGACAAGGACGAAATCATCTACCACAACTACCAGCACATCGGTGTGGCTATCGGAACCGAGCGGGGGCTGGTGGTTCCGGTCATTCGGCATGCAGAGCAGCTCGGATTCGCCGGAACCGAACAGGCCATCGTGGACTATGTCGCTAAAATAAAAGAGAACCGGCTCGAACTGGCGGACCTGGAAGGGGGCACCTTTACGGTGAGCAACGGCGGCGTGTATGGTTCTCTGCTGAGCACGCCTATCCTGAATACGCCCCAGAGCGGTATACTGGGAATGCATAAAATTGAAAAACGGCCCGTGGTAATTGACGATGAAATTGTTATCCGGCCGATGATGTACGTGGCTCTCAGCTATGACCACAGAGTCGTAGACGGCAAGGGTGCTGTGACTTTTTTGAAACGCGTGAAAGAGTTTGTTGAAAACCCGGAAAGAATCACACTGGAGGTGTAATCATGGCCCCGAAAAAATATGACCTGGTTATCATTGGTTCCGGTCCCGGCGGCTATGTCGCTTCCGTAAGGGCTACCCAGCTCGGTCTCAAGACAGCCTGTGTGGAACGGTCCAAACGGCTTGGCGGCGTCTGCCTCAATGTGGGCTGCATTCCCAGCAAGGCCCTGCTGGATTCCAGCGAGTACTACCACCTGGCCCGCGTGCATTTTGCGGAACACGGCATCAAGACCGGGCGCGTGTCCGTGGACCTGGCTGCCATGATGGCCAGAAAAGACCGGGTCGTGGCGGAACTGACGGAAAATGTGCAAAAGCTCCTGGAGGGCAACGGAGTGGATATTATCCAGGGGAATGCCCGGATTTCCGCTGCCGGCAGCGTGGAAGTGCGGCAGGCGAATCGCAAGGTGACGACCCTTGCCGCCGACAATATTCTGCTGGCCACCGGATCGCAGCCGATCAATGTTCCGGGGATGGCATTCGACAACGACCGGATCGTCGATTCCACGGGCGCACTGGCCTTGCCGGAAATTCCGCGCCGCCTGGGGGTTGTGGGAGGCGGCTATATCGGTCTTGAACTCGGATCCGTGTGGCAGCGTCTGGGTTCCGAAGTCACTGTTATTGAAATGCTGCCCAAAATCGCTTCCAGTCTGGACGGACAGGTGGGCCGAACCCTGGAGCGGCTGTTGAAACGGCAGGGGCTGGCGTTTCTACTCAACACCCGTATCGAGAAGGCCGTGGTCGACAAGGACAAGGTCCGGGTCACCATGAAAAAGGACGGCAAAGAAAAGAGCGCAGCTTTCGACCGGCTGCTTGTTTGCGTCGGCAGAAAACCGCTGACGGAGGGGCTTGGGCTGGACGCCGTCGGGGTTGAATGTGATGCCGCCGGTTTCGTGAAGGTGGACCACACCTACCAGACCAGCGCCCCCGGCATTTATGCCATCGGCGACCTGATTCCGGGCCCCATGCTGGCGCACAAAGCTTCGTCGGAAGGGATTGCCGCGGTCGAATGTATTGCCGGCAGGGCCGGCGAGGTGAACTACGGCGCCCTCCCGGCCATTGTGTACACCTGGCCGGAAGTCGCCTCAGTGGGCCTGACCGAAGAGCAGGTCCGCGAACGGGGTATTCCCTATTGTGTGGGCAGTTACCCGTTTTCGGGTGCCGGCCGCGCCCGGTGCATGGGCGAAGCGGAAGGCTTCGTGAAGCTGATATCCCACGGCAAGACGGACCGCATCCTGGGGGTCCACATCATTGGCCCGCGGGCAGCGGACATGATCGCTGAATGTGTGCTGGCCCTGGAGTTCGGTGCCAGTTCGGAAGACATCGCCCGTACCATCCACGGGCACCCGACCTTTGCCGAGGCCTTGCAGGAAGCGGCCATGGCTGTAAGGAAATGCTCTATATATGCTTCCTGAAACCGAAGTTAAGATGAGAGTGGCTTTTTAATTTGTTGTTGGCTTACAACATTGCCGGTGGAAGAAACAGCATCGGCGGAACTAGACAGGAGAAGTAAATATGAAGATCGACATCAAGAAAAATCTTGTGGAATTCACCCCGGAAAACGATGATGAGACCGCCAAACTGCTGGGGTTGTGGCGGCTTATGGTGGATTGTGTGCGTTTTAATAAAAAGATGACACCAGTAGGGGCCTATATCCCCCAGGACAACAATGTTGCCCGTTTCGCCATTGAGGGCCCCAAAAGCGGACAAGGCGATGCCTACCCGGAAGTTTACGTGGACAAGGATTGCCGCTGTTATTGCCAGACCTGCAACAAATACGTGGAGTTGAAAAAAGGCGACAGGATTCCGCCCTGCTGCGGAAAGCTGATGGAAATTCTCGATGATTAACCCGAAATGACATCCATCTTTCGGATATCCGTTATACAAAACCGCTCTCCGGGCGTCTGTCCGGGAGCGGTCCACTTACGCAGAGCTGAGACGCGCGCGATTTTTTGCGCGTCTTCTCCAGCAATTTGTTAGAGATTCAGCAAGTAAAATTTTGTATCAACCTCCATGATCGGAAATCTTTTTGGAAGATTTGATTTTTCAATTTCTTTAAATTGGTTCTTTTCATAAAATTTGTGAGCCGCCAGAAATTTGGGTGTTGTACCCAAAAATATTGCATTTATTGATTTTGAATTTGACCAATCTACTAATTGAGAAAGCAAGAGATTAGCAATTCCATGCTCAGAACCTCGATAATCTTTATGCACAAACATTTTTCTGAGAGCTGCTTGACTATTACCAATATCCAGTAATGAAATTGTTCCAACTACCTTACCAGATGCAATAGCAACCCAAAAGTTGCCACAACCTGCCTTATAAAAACCTTCGATATTTTGTAAATCTGGCTGTTGTTCAGCGGTAATAGAAATATTAAATTCATTGTTCTGAATATTGAGGATAAGATCAATTATTTCTTCTTTATACTTATCTGAATATTCCTCAATTTTTGTCATATGCTATCACTGCTGTCCCATTAAAAAAGGTTAAAACGTATATAATCGACAAGCTGTGCGGCGAGGGAACCGAGTCCGCCACAAGCGACAGGTTGGGCCCATCCACATTATAAATTTATTATGCCGTCCAAAAGGTCTTTACGATTTCAAGTGAGTTGTTCTGGCTGTCTTCGATGCGCACGGCAAATTTGTCCGTTCCGATCTGGTTCGCTCTTTTCAGTTCCACCGCCAGTTTGGAACCCGTATGGTTTTCCTGCTTTATAAAGGTTACTTTGATTTCATTGTCGCCTTTTTGGATACAGGCCAGGTTGCGAAGCCCCTGCGGCAGCTGAGGGGCCACGGGCGCATTCTTGGCGAACAATCGCTTTGATTCCACCTTGCCGCCTTTAATGCCGATGTCGATACCGTTTACCTCGACTTTCAGATGATATCCGAAAGCAACACAAGTGATAACACATGACCTGTTTTTGCTCATTTTCAGCTCCTGCCCGGATTATCGGTAGCCTGCCAGATATGAGTCAAATTCACGTAAAGCGGTATCTATCGGGATTGCAAATCCGAGTCCTTCGAATTTGTAGGTAATCTGTTTGAAGGTGTTCACGCCCATCACACGGCCATCCTGGTTTAGCAGCGGGCCTCCGCTGTTGCCGGGATATATTTTGGCATCGGTCTGCAGAAACCCGCCCTGATACCCCGACAGAACGCCGGAGGAGACGGAATTGTGCAGGCCAACCGGGTTTCCAATGGCGAATACCGGGTTGCCGGTTCCGGTTGCGCCGGCGATAGACGGTTCCAGAAACGGGGTGCGGTATCCGTCTAATTTCAGCAGGGCCAGATCCGCCTCGTCACTTACAGCGATCAGAGATACGTAGAATTCCGTTTTGTCTGCCAGGGTGATGGTGAAATGGCTGTCCAGATCAGTGGCTCCGATTTTATTTTCCAGTTCCTGTTGCTGATCCCGATATTCAGCGATTTCTTTTCGCAGCCCTTCCCTGCGCCGTTCCAGGTCCGCCTGCCAATCGTCGAGTTTTTTGCGGTTCAACTCGTAATCTGCCGGGTGGATTTGATTTCGGACGGCTTCCAACCGGCTTGCGCCCAGGGCTATGCGCTCCTGCTCTTCTTCCAGGGCGGTTTTCAGGGAATCGATCTTTGCCTCAATCTGCACATATGCTTCCTCCCGGGATTCCTTCTGTACCTGGGTGGAACGGATAACGTGTTTGTTGGTCAGGATATGACCTTCGGCGGTGATAAAAAAACCGGTGCCGCTGCCGATTTCACTTTGAATGGTTACGGTGGCCAGGGCTGCCCTCTCGATAGCATTGGCAGGCGGCAGGTGCTGTTCGAGGCGGGCGGAGAGATCCCTTTCGCTGTCTTCCATCTGTTCCATTTTTTTCCCGGCCTCCTGGTCGGTCGGGGCTTCTGCGGGGTTGTCGGTATAGACCCAGGTGCCGTCTTCGCGCTGATATTTATAGATGGCGGCATGGGCGCTGCTCAGGATCACTGAACCAATGCAGATCAGCAACAGTGTCGCGTACAGTGTCGGCCGCCTGGTTTTCATCTGTCCCGGGCCGCCTTGGCGGTTACGCTCTGATTGAATTTTTCGGCATTGATGATGAAGCGCTCATGGGTTCCCCGCGTAATCCGGTCGACACCGTCATGGGCTTCCACTTCAAAAACCAGCCGCTTTTTGTCAACTTCGGTCAGCTTGACGGATACGGTAATTTCAAAGCCGGGCGGCGTCGCAGCAGTGTGATTGATGTTGATGGCGATGCCCACCGACTGCTCCAGGGGCCAGTCGATATGCGGTTTGATGGCCTCGATACAAGCCCACTCCACCAGGCCCACCAGAAAGCCGGTGGCGAAAACCTTGGGCATGCCCTGAAATTCGGTGGCTTCCGGATAAAGGTGTGGAACCGTTTTGTTGTCCGGAACCATATAGCGCATTTCGTGGGTGATGCCCGCCTTTAATGTTTTCTTCATGGGATCTCCTTCAGTAAACCCGGGTTTTTCCAGATTCGTTCAAAAAGGGGCATATGTCCTGCCGTTGGCCAAAAGGAGGCCATTTCCGGTGGATCAGACCTCCTTCAGCACTTTGAGGGTAAGTCCTTTTAGTATGCCTTTGACCTTTTTTTGGTAGGCTGCCATATGGGGGGCTGCCAGATGAGCCATGAGGTCACCCCGGCTTTCCCATTTTTCGACAATCGTGACTACGTTTTCGTCCAGCACCTGCGGCGGCAGACCGGTATCAATGTCGACCGTCGGCACATATTCCAGGCAGCCCTTTTCCGCCAGCACATGGGGTACATTGGCCTTGAAAATTTCGATAAATTCAGAAAGGTTCTCGGCCTTGACGGTGACCGACGCGATGACGTGTATCATATTCTTTTCTCCTGCATGTCCGTTCTGGCGCTTTTCGTTTATTCCGGTGCGTTTTGGGCAAATCCGGTTGATTCAGCCCGTTTTTTTCAAAAATTCGATGTACAGCCGCGCCGTTTCCTCCGGCTTTTCCACCATGGGAAGATGGCCGACATCATCCAACAACACCGCTTCCCCGTTCGGCAGGACGGATGCCAGGATCGCCGCGCCGGATGGGTGCAGCACCCGGTCCTGGGTGCCCCAGACGACGAGGGTTCGGACGGGCATACCGTCCAGCATGACTTCCAAAGGTGGCGTGACGGTGTCTGTGCGCAGCTGTTTGAAAATTTTCTGATTCAAGGGCCGATAGGCAATGGCTTCCTGAACGAGGTGCTGTAGAATCGGTTTTGGAATATACGGCCGTTCCGCAAACACAAAGTCCAGCAGGTTTTGATACTCGGCTACATTTTCCGCCACCAGGGGGTTGGGTTTGCCGGCCTTCAGGCGCTGATACATTTCACTGGGTTCGGCAGCGGCAACGCCGCCCGGGCCAGGAGCCAGAGGCTTTTCAGGTCTTCCGGGTAGCGTGCGGCAAATGCCCCCGAAATGTTGCCCCCCATGGAGTTGCCCCCGATGTGGAAGGACTCGATCCCAAGCGCGCGGACAAATGCCCGAACCCGTTTCACCTGGGCGCCGATGGTGTAATCGCCGTTTGGGCCACGAGTGCTCTGCCCGAAACCCGGCAGGTCCGGTGCGATCACCCGGAAGTGGGGGGTCAGGTACTTGGCGATGCGGGTCCAGTTGTCCTTGTTGCCCCCGAAACCGTGGATCAGCACGAGAACATCTCCCTGGCCGCCTTCCAGGTATTCAAAATGCATCCCGTCGACGTCGATGCCGTGCTGGGAGAGCCCCCCCGACGACCGCTCCATTTTCAGGAAAAAATCGAAAACAACCCCGGGAAACAGGAAATAGATGCCGACAAAGCCCAGTAAGAGGATTGCCGGTATGGTGATCAGTAGGGTTTTCTTCTTCATGTTCCCCTCTCCATGTGTCCGTTGGTGGGTTTGCAGCTGCACGGACAACTCTATTTGAAAAATTTGACCGATTCAATAAAAATTATAGCTTCGATTGCGAACCGTCTTTTCAGGGACACACTGGAGAGGGCAACGTGATTTTCTGGATCAAACAATCGAATCGAGCGGGCTTTTTACCCCCAGTTTGTTTTTGCGGGCCACATGGGTGTAAACCATAGTGGTTTTAACCGAAGAATGCCCGAGCAGTTCCTGAACTGTGCGGATGTCGCAGCCGTCTTCAATGAGATGAGTGGCAAAACTGTGCCGCAGCGTATGAACGGAAACTCGTTTTGCGATACCGGCTTTGTACACAGCGGCTTTTAATGGTTTTCGCAGGAATGAAGGGTGCATATGGTGGCGTCGGATAATTGCAGAGCGGGGGTCCTGCGACAGCTTTTGGGATGGGAAAACCCATTGCCAGCCCCATTCTTTACCGGCATTTGGATATTTGCGGCCAAGGGCAAACGGCATGGCAACGCCGGGAACGTCGTTTTTGCGATCGATCTGGTAAAGCGACTTGACTCCCTTTAAATGAGCCTGCAGCGTGCCGAAAACAGATTCCGACAGCAGGGCTTCCCGTTCCTTGTCACCCTTGCCGAAGATTCTCAACACTCCTCGTTCGAAATCCACATCGTGAATCCGGAGCTGCAGGCACTCCTGCAGGCGCAGTCCGCCGCCGTAGACAATCTTCGTCATGAGAAGGCTGATGCCTTCCATCTGTTTTAAAACGGCCTGGAGTTCTTGAACAGTGAGAACCGTTGGAAGCCTTTTGCGCCTTTTGGCTCTTACGGCATCCTGAATATTGCCAAGATCCTTTTCGAGAACATGGCGAAAGAAGAACAGGATCGCATTGAGGGCCTGGTTCTGGGTTGCTGCAGCGACATTGCGGTCGACGGCCAGATAGGTCAGATAATGCTTTACGTCTTCTCCGGTCAACTGACCCGGGGGAATGCCCTGTAAAAATCGATAAAATCCGCGAAGCCAGCCAAGATACGTTTTTTCGGTGTTGATGGAGAGCTGTTTTAGTCGCAGCATTTTCCCCATCTCATTGGCAGCTTCCTTCCACTGGCCCGCAGTGGAATTGTTACCTGTAAAGATGTCTCCCGTACGGCCTTTTTGGATATAATGCCTAAATATTTCAATTGCTTCTGACGCCTGACTAACCTGCCATTCTTCATGATTCCTGGATAAGTAACTGATAAATTGAGTTATCGTATCCACATTGGTCGTATTTTGAACCTCTTTTCCGCCGTAGTTCTGCAATTTTTTTACCCACAGGACATAATAGGGTATCTTTTGATCAGCAACAATGCGCTTGCTTTTTAAGTAGTTAGAAAAATTTTCCATGTTTGAAATCGTAAAGACATGTAAATGCGACGCACACATAACATGCCATATGGCACGTAAACGAGACGGGATGCAACCCAAAAAATAACACTAATAATTGGAGTATTGACATAATATGCTGATAAAACAGAAATAAAAGAAAATGATTGAAAACAAAAAATAATTATAATATGTTATTGCGAAAGGCACATCCCAAAACGTCAAAACAAAACGAGACGTCTGAATAATATTAATGTTATGGCGCATGAGGATTTCGGATGGATATAGAATTTCGGATGGATATTTTGATACCTCTCGGGGTAATGATGATCGTAATTCCTGCGATTTGTGGAGTAATTGTTAAAGTATCTGCGCGTTTACTTCAATGCAGAGAAATTTCGTGGATAAAAGGCTTCATTTTCGGAATAATCATTATGTTTTTTAGTCTTTTGTTTCGCATAGCATTGGTTCAAATAGGATTTTACTTACCCCATTTTCTTGGATTTTCTTTTGGATTTGTTTTTACTTTTTCTATGGGGGGGTGGTTTTTTCGAAAAAGGGGAAGAAATGCCGAAGGAGATTTACTCGGTTGGGCTGGTGCAATAAAACTGACAGCATTGTCCTATTTGATTCTCATGGGAATTGTCGGATTATTGGCTTTAGGATTAAAGGTAGGGCTATTGTAACGTCTTTTCTGTAAATTCGTATTGGAGAGAGACCAAGGGATGTCATGGGGGCCCCAAAAGAACCCAAGACAATCCATCGAGCAGGCTTTG
>CAZKYZ010000011.1:10947-21479 GCA_964557055.1 uncultured Desulfobacterales bacterium | reverse complement strand
GTCAAACTCACCGGCGCTTTGCTGGACGATACCCTCACTCTGTTCGATTCGAACTGTCTCTACCTTGACACCGGGATTATCGGCAAGGGTTTTTACAATGGCGTCGGAAAGGGATATGGTCTGTTCTTGTGCGGCCGGGTGAGCCGGAATGCAAACAAGACCCGCGGAAAACAAAATACCGGTCAAGACGGTGGTGATGTTGCGCATAATCCAGGATTCTCGCTTAACGGCAAACCGGTTACGGCTATATCTGGGTCGATACCGAAAATAGCCGGGTTATGGTGGATACGGAAAGGAGTAATCAACGATATATATATTATTCAATACAGAAACATCCACTTTCTGTCAAAATAAAAACCAAAACGAATGGATCGGGGGGAAATTATCCTGGATGTCCATGGTGAGGAAAAACGGGCGCTGACAGTCGAGAAACTGATCGGCAAGTTTCACCAAATCCGCCGTCGATCCTTCGAGAGTGATGAAGTGCTGCTTGCGCGATAGCCCTTTTCCGTTCTGCGGACAAATTTTGTTTGATTTTTCCAAAAAATTGATTACAATCCGGCATCGTGCAAATCTCACGATCAGGGGAGGAGTGTTTCATTCAGACGGAGATCCATGGACCATATTGGAAGACCGGAGACTGGAACGAGAACAATTTTTTAAAAGGAGTTTTCCACTATGGCTGAAGGTATTATCAAATGGTTCAGTGACAAAAAAGGTTATGGCTTTATCGCCCAGGAAGAAGGACCGGATGTTTTTGTCCATTTCAGCGGCATCCAGGGGGATGGTTTTAAATCACTTCAGGAGGGTGATCGCGTCACCTTCGACATCGAAGAAGGCAACAAGGGACCGTCGGCAGTAAATGTAACCGTTGTCTAATTAATTTCATCGAAAGGGCACACAAAAATCAATTTGTGTGCCCTTTGTTTATTCATTGTAAGCCCATCCATCCTGGCTATCCTCTCAGAAGCACCTCTTTTTTTGTCTGCAATAGTAGATCAATGACGTTACGGACATAGCGTTCATCCGAAAGTCCGTTCGTGGTTTCCGGCGGAAATTGAACAACGGATTTAAAATATGCCGCGATCTCCTGAAAAAGTTCAAGCCGGGCGCTGGGCTCCAGAATGTCTTTCCGGAAAAGGGCCCGTAACGCGATGTCGGTTGCGGCCGGGGTCGTATGCTGCCGCAGCCTGGCGATCAGATGCGGGTAGTCGCGCAAAGAGTTGTACTTACCCGCAAGGATGTTCTCCAGGGCGGGTTTGCGGATCGGAGGCGTCCAGACAACAATGGTGTTGGCGGCCAGATCCCCGAGACGCTGGGCCCTGGCCGAAATCAGGCAGGCGATGCCGCCCACCAGGTAAAGGCCGGGCAGGGCATCAACAAACCGCAGAAGGTTGCGAACCACCACCTGGCTGAATTGCAGGCGCAGGCCGTTCATATCCATTACCCTCAGGCGGAAAAGACGTTTACCGATGGTGCGTCCCTGCCAGAACCATTCCAAGACGATGCTGTAACCGATGGCAATGGCGAAGCCGGCCAGGATAGAAAGGGCTGCAGCAAGGTCGAATGTCAAAGGAGCCAGAACCGCAACGAGGGTGTTCACCAGGGTGGACAGCGCGCCGATGCAGGCCAGATCGACAACAAGCGCCAGAAAGCGGGTGACCGGACAGGCCAGTTTCAGGGAGAAGACGATGCCTTCCGGCGTTCGAATGGTCAGCATGTTCGTTTTGGTGGTGCTCATGAACGCTTCCGCCCCGATCTGGAGAGAAACAGAACCAGCAGGATCAGCTGGATGACACCGAATCCGATTTTATATTCATACGCGATTACGGGTTCATGATACTGTGACAGAAAAGCTTCGATGATTCCGGCCCAGACCAGCAGGACCGCAACAGCGAAAATCAGGGTTACCAGGTCGGCACTGATGGTGCGAAACCGATCGGACAGCGCCATCGGCTGATTCCAGCCGATGAGGGCTCCGGCAAGGAGCAGGCCCGCCTGGCCGGCGATGAGGATTGCCGGTATTTCGACGGACCCATGGGGCAGCAGCCATCCGGTCAGGAATACGGATTCCCCCGCCAGGATATAGTCGCAGATCGTAGCGCCCAGAAGCACCCCGTTTAACAACAGCAACAGCAATGTTCCGATTCCCCAGGTAATCCCCATGGCCATGAGCAGGATGGATACCTGCGTGTTGTGGGTCATCAGGTACGAGGAAAAACTCGATTTATGCCCTTTCAGGTGATCATCTTCAATATTCTCCTCTCGGTCAACCCGTTCGGAAGGGTCAATTTGCAGGTGAGAAAAAGGCATGAGGATTTCCTTGGCAGCCGGGTCGAAGCTGACGGCTGCTCCTCCGAAGACAACCCCTGCCATGGTGATTATAAGGCTCACCCAAAAATAGCGGATGTGTCGTCGGAAAGCTCTGGGGAATGTGCGGGTAAACCAGCGCAGCGGCGCCAGCCGGTGTGATTTTTTACGGATTTCGTGGATTTCGCTGAAACTTCTGGCAACCAGTGTTTCCAGATAGCTTTTTAAATCCTGCTCCGACGAAAACGATTGGATTCGGGCCAGGTCGGAAGAAGTTCTCTGATACAAATAGGCAAAGCGCCTGGTCTGATCCAGACCTAAGCGATTGAGAGGATCTTTTTCCAACCGGTCCAGAATGTTTTCCAGTTCATTCCAGAATGACTTTTCCGTCGTGATGAATTTGGATATATCGATAATCACAGGATCTGCCTCTTTTTGATGCCCAGATATTCGGAAACAAGATGAAGGCACATCTGTTCGTTTTCCATTAGAGAAAAGCCGGCCCCCTGCTTTCTCAATTTTCTTTCGGTTTCCCTGAGGCTGCTCCAGGAAAAATGGTTGCCCAGAGCGGCATAGACATCATCAATGGAATGGACGTCCGGTGACGAAAAAACCGGTTCGGTTTTGGCAGGAGTCAGCATGTTTACGGTAATCAGGTGGCGTCGGCTGACAATGCCGACGTCCTGAAGAAAGTGCTCGGCAACGATGGGATCATCCAGGTTCGTTAAAAAAACGAGCAGCGCGCGTTTACGAATGGTGGCGCAGATAAAGGTAAACAGTTCCGAAAAATCGGGGGAAACGCTGTGGGCCGTTAAGGTAAACAGCATATCCCGGCAGGTGTTGAAGTGGGATTTACCGGTTTTGGCACGCGCAAAGCCGTGAATCCGGTCGGAGAACGGCAGGACACCAAACATATCTCCTTCCCGCTGGGCGGCCATCCCCAAAATCAGAGCCGCCGTGATATAGCGTTCTAAAATGGTTTCACCTCCGGGTGGTGAGGAGCGTTCAACCGTCGGTGTCGGACTGCCGCTGTCAACAGTCCGTGTGCTCAGTCGCGAAGCGTCAATAATGATGTATATTTCCTGCATTCGTTCGACCTGGAACACTTTGGTCACCGGGAATCCTCTTTTGGCGGTGGCTTTCCAGTGAATATCTTCGAAATTGTCTCCGGAACAGTACTCCCGCAGCTGTTCGAAATCACGTCCTTTGCCAAGCTGACGCTGGGAGTGAATTCCCATCTGATTGTTGGTGAACAAGGCCGCCAGATGGTTGCGTTCATGGATGAGGTCGGGATAAACCCGGATTTCCGTGCAGGCTTTGCGATGAAACCGCCTGGCCCAGAGGCCCAGGAATGAACCGGTTTCGAGATCGTACCCGTTGAGCAGGAATCGTCCCCGCTGCGAGGCCACACAAGGCCAATCAAAGGCGGAAAACGGTTCATTCGCGGGCAGCTTCACGGTGACAACACGATCGGCCGAGAAGGCGGGGTGCGGAAGGGCCAACCCTATACGTACCAGTCGGTGGCAGCCGCCGGGGTTGGTAATCCGCAAGGGGATGCTTCCCGGACGTCCTTTGGAAAGACGGACAACATCCGGCACCTCAACCTGGACGTCAAAATCGATTCTCAGGATCCTTACGGCGTCCGTCACGGCCAAAAAAGCGAACAAGGTGAACAGGATGCCGCAGGTCCACGTCATCCCCGGCAGCATCACAGCCAGCAAAGCAAGGGGCAATGCCAGAATCACGGTGAACATCAACAGTCTTGATGACGGAACAATCGACATCAGGGTGTTTCTCCTTGTCCGTATCAGCGGGGTACAGCAACACTCTGAAGGATGTCCTGGATCACTTCCGGAACGGTCAATCCTTCGATTTCATATTCCGCCCGCAAGATCAGGCGGTGTTCCAGGACCGGCAGGGCCATTTCTTTGATGTCATCCGGTATGACGAAGTCACGGCCTTGGGTGGCGGCACAGGCCCTGCTGGAAAGAAGCAGCGCCTGTGTGGCGCGGGGTCCGGCTCCCACCAGTACGCTTTGGTGCTGACGGGTTGCCCGGACAATCGCCACAAGATATTCAATCAATTCTTTTTGGATCAGAATTTTCATCAGGCACAGGCGCAGCGTTGCCAGTGTTTCGGGGCGCAGAACCGGTTTGATGGCTCCGGACTTGAGAAGATCTTCCGGGGACTCCTGTCCCAGCATTCTTTCCGCCAGGGTCACCTCTTCCTGCAGCTCCGGGTGACCCATGCTGATTTTGAGCATGAACCGGTCCTTTTGTGCTTCCGGCAAGGGATAGGTGCCCTCGAATTCAATGGGATTCTGGGTGGCGAAAACGGTGAAGTTGTCTGATAAGGTGTGGGTGTCCCGGTCAATGGTAACGGTTCGTTCCTGCATGGCCTGGAGCAGGGCGGACTGCGTTTTGGCCGGTGCCCGGTTAATTTCATCCGCCAGTAGGAACTCTGTAAAAACAGGGCCTTTCACCAGGGTGAACGTGTTTTGCTGGAGGTTGAACACATGGGTGCCGGTGATGTCCGCCGGCATCAGGTCCGGTGTAAATTGAATGCGGGAAAACGCGCATCCCAAAACCCGCGCCAGTGCGCGTACAAGCAGGGTTTTGGCCACTCCGGGTACGCCTTCGATGAGAACATGATGGCCGGTGAAGATGGCAATCAGGGCCTTATTAACCACATCGTCCTGGCCGATAATAACCTTGGAGACTTCCTGCTTGGCTCGGACCAAAATTTTTTTCAATATTTCCGTATCGTTTTGCGGATCGGTTTCCCGGGACTCGACAAATTCGCTCATGGGTTTTTCCTCTTGGCCAGTATGTTACAGATTTTGCGGTATTGCGGCACCAGTTGTTTCGAATTGGCGGATCGTTTTTGTTTCGTTTCCAGCAGGATGCGGGCACTTTTCAGTTTTTCGTCCAGGCCGCTTGAACTTCGGCGGCCGGTGTGGAAAGACGCTTCCCATTCGGAAAGGCAGGCGGTTAGAAGGCTCTGCGGAGGCAGATTTCTGCGCAGCAGGCTCGCCATGCCTTCCCGGTAACCCCTGCTGAATGCGATGTGATTGCCGGCCATGCTGTCGGGTTTGTTTTCTACGGGAGAAAAAGGGAATGTGTTTTTCCATATAAACAAGACGGCAATCAGGGCGCAGGCTGCCGCGACGGCATGCAGACGGTATTGCCTCGCCAGGTCGGCAATGCCGATTGATTTTTCAATCCCCAGATGGGACTCATCGAAAAGGATCCGGCGGTTGGTGCCGATGAACCAGGACAACAGCTCGGTGTGGCGTTCCTTTAAAAGGGCCTCATTGCTGAAAAGGTATGCATCGGCGCACAGAACGATAGTGCCTTTGCCCCATTTTCGTTCAATAATCACCGGGTGCTTTCCGTGCAAGTAAATCGTTTTCCAGGCGTCGTCCAGGTTTTTAAAATAGCGCCGGGTATGCCAGGAGATTGCCGGCAGGTCCGGGAAAGCAGCCTCTGCGCCTGTCGAAACGGCTTCCTGGTTTCCGGTTTCACCGGCAACCTTGCTTTCAACCCCCCAACGGTCGGCGATACTTTCCGGTCGGGTGCGGGGTTTATCGTTCTCAGCGTGCCTGCGCTTGTTCTGCTGGTCCTTTTTCTGCTGAGGAGCGTTTTCTTTGGCTTCAAAACGAAAAACCCCTTCTTCCGGATGAAAGGCGATCACCAGGCGGCCGCCGCTTGCAGCGATGTTTTCCAGGTTGCGGGTGGCCGTTTGGTGCGAAAATGACGGATCGAACTCGGCTGCGCCCAGCACCAGGAGAGTAACCGGTTCCGCTGTCTCCAGCCGGGACAGGAACCGATAGTTTCGAATGGCCGTTAAACCTTTCAGTTCCTCAAGACCTTCATACAGGGCTTTTGTCCCCAGCGGATCGCTGCGCAAGGATGAATAGGGCGGGTACACGTCACCCATGTGAAACCGCAAACGGAACAGGTTGAGGACACCGTAACCAAACGGAATTATCAGCACCAGAAACAAGACAAGGCTTTTTCGCGCATTATTCTGCAACCGTTACGATCCTTTCATGATTCGATGAAAATGCCTGAACATCCTTCAGATATACGGTCTGCATCCCGTACCAGACGCGATCGAACAAAGCCACCTGGCTGGTGAAAAGGTCGTTTAACGATTCCTTCCCATGGGAACGACGGCGCAGTTCGCGGTCATAATCGCGGTTTGATTTGTAGCCGGCAATGATGATCATCTGTCTGTCGGCCAGAAATGCCAGCGTTGCCAGGTAGATGGCCCGCAACGCCAACCGGTAGGAACCATTGTCTATCAGTTCCCGGGCCAGATCCAGCCAGCGATCCGTTGGGAGATCTTCAGCGCTGACCGAATCATCCCTGATGTCCGGGATGGCGCTTGCCGCCGGAGAGGCCGCTGCCGAAAGCGTCTTGGTTTTTTGTCGCCAGGCTCTATAGATATAGATCGCCAGCATCCCGGCAACCAGGCAGAGAAGGCCGAAAAGAAGCGCCTGAACCGAGCTCATCCAATCGGCTACCGATTTACGCGACTGATCGGAGGTGTTCTGCTTATTGTCCCATCGATGGAAGAACCAGTCGGCAAGTTTACGGAACAATGCTGAAAGGGCTTCTTTTAGCGTTATCCAGGCCGGCTGGATCCATTCTCCGATGGCATCGAAAGGCCCGTTACGGGAATCCTCCGAAAGTGTTTCTTTGCGGGGCAGGCGCCAGGTGTATTCCGGTTTAGCCATTACGGCATCGATGGCCTGGTCGAGTTTGCTGACGGCGATGTTTTCTTGTTCATCAGGCGCCAAACGCAACCTGTCGGCCTGCGTTGATACGGGCATTAGCACAAGCCAGATTGCCAGCAGGGCGGCGGTCTTTTTTACAGACAGCAAATGTTTCAGCTCGATTTTGAGATCTTCCCCGGAGGTGATGGCCGACCCATAGAAACATCGCAGCACATAGGCGGTTTTGACCAGAGGATCAATACACAGGTATGTCACCCCGGCGGA
The DNA here is from genome assembly GCA_964557055.1 of uncultured Desulfobacterales bacterium. Lineage (GTDB taxonomy): Bacteria > Desulfobacterota > Desulfobacteria > Desulfobacterales > CAZKYZ01 > CAZKYZ01. Next base: position 14,164 of record CAZKYZ010000011.1, on the reverse strand, counting down.
TACGGAAAGCAGGGTGGTGTTGAAAACGGACGCGCCGCTGACGGTGAAAACCGTATCAATCGCCAGGATTTTTTTCAGCAGGTATGGCAGGATTACAACCGCCGTGCCGATATTGAGAAAGACAACCAGCCCCAAGGCGGATAAAATGGCGATTATGAGATGGTTTTGGAGTGGCCAGGGCCGGGTCATATGGATTGATTGCCGGACCGACGGCATCAGGCCGGAGCCGTTCGTGGCCAGGACCATGTCATTTTGGTAAAAGGCGAACACCCATGCGGATGGAAGTACTGCCAGCAGGGAAAGGGGCAGCAAGAGAAATCCGGTCGGTTGCACGATGGTTTGGCGAAACATCAGGGTAAGGAAACGGCGGACAGACATCCTTTGAGGTGTTTCTCCCACCAGACAGGCGTGAAGACGCCGGGCGAATAGGGCCTGCCAGGTTTTCATCCAGACAAACCCTATGGTCAGGCCAAGGGCTCCGCCGGCACATCGTTCAGGTGCATAAGCGTTGTGGCTCATATCGGTGATAAAAAAGAGCAACCCCAGGATAAACGGCAGCCCGCCGGCCCAATAGGTGAGGTGGAGATCCAGCGGCGCCAGGCGCAGCAGATGGACAGCCTCCGCGATGATTTCGACAGCGCTTTTACCACCGCTTTCCTTGCTTTTTATTCCCATGCTCAGCCTACCAACTCTTTGTCCACAGGGAGCCTTCGTGAAACGAATCCGGCAGCCACAGGAGAAACTGGCCGATATAATAGAAAGTGAGCCAAAGGGTTATGATACCGAAGAAAAAAAATCCCAATTGGATCAGAGGGGCAATCCAGGTCGGCTTGCTCGTTTGAGGGGCAACCGTTTTGTTCAGGCAGGTGGTGCACAATACCTGTTCTTTGTGCTCCGTTATGCATTCCCGGCAAAAAAAACGGCTGCATTCCGGACAGCGTGCTACAGCTTCCCGGAAACCATGATGGAAGCAGCGCTGTTGGCTCAGTTCTTTCACAGCTCTCCTGGCTCCATACCAAATGTAACGACAGGATCCACTACCCGGAATTTTTCAGACATTATTTCTCTTTGTGCTCTGTAGTAAATTTTTCCATCCGCTGCAACGTTAGGGTTGACCGCGGCGCTAACCGATGCCCTGTTCCCGCTCAATTGCTGGGCGCAGGTCCCCCACAACCCTTTCGACAATTTTCAGTCGATGGAAAGATGGAATTTTTTCGATCTGAACAGCCGTTTTGATGTAGCTTTCACAACTGGACCCAAATATGAGATGGTTGAGGAAAAACAACAGGAAAACAAAACTGAAAGTACCGCAAAAAATCGACCAGCCGAGACTGTCGGAATAGGCGGCCATCATCATAAAGCCGCCCATCATGACCGCCGCGATCGCCAGACCGACACACACATTTTTAAAATATTCTATTTTCCGGGTGATGATCGCCTGTATGTCATGGAAGTAGAAGCGTTTATATTCTTCCCGGTATCCGCGACTATTAATCAGCAGCAGATGATCCGTGCCGACCCACATGGTGCTATGGCCCCACAGGTGTCTTTTTTTTCCGGGTAATTTGCGGTACTCCTTTTTTTTCATGGATTGTTTCCTAAAAAAAAGATTCTATATTGCTGATTACCACAGCCCATGCAACGATCTGAACGACCGCGATGAAAAAGGCGGCGATATAGCGGATTTTTGTCCTGGGCACAATACTCAGTGGTTTTTTCCAGTAGCGGAATACCATAAAAATGGCAATGGGGGCGGTGACAATGGTGATGTATATAAACAGCATTGGAATAAGGGACAGGGAAAGGGCCATACTGTCATAGAGGAACCGGCTCTTTTCAAGGCCCCCGATTCTGTTGTTCGCCTTTCCAGTCTCCAGGCATGGAAAGCAGACATGCTCCCCATTCACCTCGACGTCGCACAGGGCGCACAAAAATCGGCCGCACCGGGAGCAGGGAATGACCGCTCGTTTCCGGGGGTGGTAGTAACAGCCGGCTTCCTGATCCATGACGACGGGGTCGGCCGTGTTGCCCCTGATTGGATTCCGGTAAAAGGCCGGGAACAGTTCCACACGCGTGGGAGCCCCGCACGAGCGGCATGTCGACAGCTTTCCGGTATTGAAACTGTTTTCATCAAGCGGTTTTGAACAGCGGATACAGTGAACCAAAATAAGCATCCTTACGCGCCGGTTATTTTCGCACCACCCGGGTGTTGCAGATATGATCATGGAGCGTTCGTTTTTGGCCGTCGAAGGCCGCCATGATATAGCCGATCAACAGAATGATGTAGCTGATGATTTCGGCCAGTGCCCGCCCCAGGGCGCGCATATAGGTAACCTTTCCTCCGTCGCTTGTAACGATCTTGAGCCGGCAGGCCATTTTACCCGGCGTGGCGCCATACTTGCCCACAAACCAGGTGGCAAAGATGATCGGCAGGATGATCTGAAACAAACTCATCAACATGTTGACCACCCAAAAAGAACCCATGTTTTCCGGGCTTTCACCAGACTCCATCATCGAAGGGATAAACAGAAACATAAACGGCAGGTAAGTCACCAGCATGACTGCCCAGAGAATCAGGCCGTCGATAAATTTTGCACCGAATCGAATCCAGAAACCGGCATATTCGAGCGAGCTGCCCACCCGCACGCCCTCTTTTATTTTTTGAATGAAAACCGGTTTGCAGGCCGGGCAAACCCAGGAATCGCCGTACCGCGCCATTTCTTCTTCCGGAAGCGCCCTGCCGCATTCGGTACAGGACGGATTTTGTGTGGCTTGAGGTTGCGGTGGTGCCGGTGATTGGGCGGTAGAGACACCGCCCATGTTTCCGTAGGCGGTCCAGTCGGGAAGGGCGCTGTTCCATACCAGCGTTGCGGCCTGAATGGTACCATTCTGTACCAGTTTTTCGAAGGCCGCAGCGTCGATCGGGCCGAACTGTTTGTCTCCGTCGGCGTAGTACCACTCCATAATGCCTCCTTTCGGGTTGGGGTTGGGCTGAAAAGGACCTTCCGGTGATCGTAGGGGCGAGGGCTTTTTTCGTAGACACCGCAAAGCGGTTACCTGTATAGTGCATTTATGGTTGACATGCAACCCTAATTTCAGGGGGTTCTTGTCAGCAAAGTTATGCTACAAGCTATCTCAAAAACCCGTTTTTGAGATAGCTTGTAAAAACAATGTCGCAGGTGGATTGGGCGGGGTATTCCGGGTAACTTTCGGAAAA
>CAZKYZ010000011.1:0-10937 GCA_964557055.1 uncultured Desulfobacterales bacterium | reverse complement strand
CGACAATCAGCGGCGGCGATTCGGAGAAAGAATATCATAATAAACTATTGATGACCGGCTTATCATTTAAACCAATTGAACAGGTTGTTTTCAAAATAGATTACAGCCGGAATACAAATGAACTTTCGGAAAATAAAACTGCGAAAAAATCGCTTGGATTGGATTACAACAGGATTGCTACGGAGGAAAAAATGGCGGAAGCCAGTTACCGGGTTGTTTTCATGGGGGCACTCGCCGAGGGGCAGACCGCTCCGGAGGTACAAAAAAAATTGAGTGTCGCGTTCGGTATATCCGACGCCATGGCGAACCGGCTTTTTTCCGGTAAGCCGGTAGTGTTGAAAAAAAAGGGGACACGGCAACAGTGCGAAGCCATTCGGGACACTGTCGTGGCGGCCGGGGGGGAATGTATTATCGAGCCGCTGCCGGATTACGATATTTCCGAAGGGCCGGACCCGCAATCCGCACACAATGAAAGCGACTTTTCCCCGAATTCCGCTGTTCCCCCCCCACTGCCGCCACCGGAAAAACGGGGAACCATCTCCATCCAGCCACCCCCGCATGTCCGACAGCCGGACGAAAAATTCTGCGACGCCTGTAGAGCGATTGTAAAAATCAATTCCCTGGCATGTCCTAAGTGCGGCCAAAAAATGAAGAAGTCCGAAGGGCTGCCCGGCTGCGCTATTGCCGGTATTGTTATCGGCATCTCTTTTTTTGCCCTGGCCGTCATCGGGATTCTGGCAGCCATTGCCATACCCAGCTTTATATCATACCGGACCAAAGCAGCGGATGCAGCCATTCTATCGGAGCTATATAGCTTGCAGGCGACCCAGGAAACCTATTTTTTGAAAAACGGGGAGTATTCAGCGAGCCTGGAAGCGCTGGAATATGAACCCGCCGAAACGGGAGTAAGCGTTACCATCGTAGGTGCCGACGAGAACTGTTTTAAGGCCAGAGGCACATCTGTAAAGACCCCAAAGATATTCTGGATAGACTGTGAGGGGCTTACCGGCGAAACAGACGAAGACGGCAAGACTACCCAGGCGGACGAGGATTGAAAGAAAAAACGAAAGGCTTCGTGAAGGCCGTTTCACATTTTTTCATCCAATATGCCGCCCTAAACTGTCTCCGAGAGACGAATCGAAAGACGGTTTTCTTCGGCGTCCACCGGCAATATTTTTAGGGCTGATTTCGCGGCACCGGACAGCGGTTCGCCGTCATAGGCAAAGATGGATTTGGATACGCTGCAGCACCTTACGGCCACTTCCCCTGCCAATGGATCCAGGCGTCTGCCCATGTGGGTGCACCGGTTTACAAAGGCGTGATAGCTCCCGTCTGTTCCATGCAGAACCAGGACTCTCTGGGGCAGACTGTTTCCTTCCAGGCGAACGGCTCCCCCGGCTTTCGACAGCTCCGGTGTTCGCAAGACATCAATGGATATAATGCCGTCGGCGAATTTCCAGCCGTCCGGCGATGCCGGAGGTTTTGTCTCGCAAATACCAAAAATTCGTTTCCAAAGTCCCATCGGGGCCTCCCATATATTATTTTGCGTTAGAAAGTAATGACAATTTCGTCCCTCTTTTTACGCCATTTCGGTGGCAGGATGTCAACCCCCGGTTTCAGATATCCGACTGCCAAAAGCAACGGAATCCAATAGTTGTCCGGTATGTGAAAAGCCTTGTGGACGCCTTCATGATCGAAGCCGTCCATGGGATGCGTGTCAAGCCCCAGGCTTGTGGCGGCATACATGAGTCCCATGGCAAAAAAGGCCGTGTTTTTGGCTGCAAACGCCAAACCAGCCTCCTCGCTCCAGCCATATAGTGATCTGGCGGCATCCAGAAACCACTGCCGCTGTTCCGGGGCCATGGCGCCTGCGGCCAGCATTTCCTTCCAGTTTTTTTCCAGAACCGGATGCCCCTCCTGCCATCCATTCCGGTCGGCCAGAACGATCAGGACGACGGGGGCTTCCGTAACTTTGGGCTGATCCCAGGCCAGCTTCTGAAGCTTTTTTTTTGATTCGTCGTCCCGCAGGATCATCAGGTTCCAGGGCTGCAGGTTGAAACTGGACGGGGCTTTGGCGGCCATGGCAATGACATTGTCCAGCGTTGCTTCACTGACATCTTTATCGGTATCGAAAAAGTTGATCGCTCTTCTGCGCTCACTGATTTCACTGAAATTCATGGCACCCTCCTTTGAAAATTGTTTTCCGGCGAGACTGTAGGGGCGGATAAACACACCTCAGAATCGCAATACCCCGCAACCGGTTTCGATTCGCTTCATTTACTATTATTACGCCTATTTTTTCTGCGTCAAGGCCTTGCGTACATAATTTCGAAGCTGTGGAATTCGTGTTTTGAAGACAAAGGTGATAAAAGAGCTTGAAACATGAAATAAATAGGTAATATAGTGGATCTAAACGCGGGTGGACGGAAAACCCGGATACCACCCAACAAAACCATTCAATACGAGGGCTTAACCATGAGCAATTCGACCACCGGACTAAAATCCAATATTGCAGGACTGTTGTGTTACGTGCTCGGCTGGATCACCGGCCTGGTATTTATCCTCATCGAGAAAAATGACAGTTTCGTGCGCTTCCACGCCATGCAGTCCATCATCACTTTTGGCGGACTGATGCTGATCAGCCTGCTAAGCGGTTTTATTCCGTTTCTGGGAGGGGTGTTGGCACCGCTGCTTTCCATTCTGGGCCTGGTGCTCTGGATTATCATGATGATCAAGGCATTCCAGGGCCAGCGCTTCAAACTGCCCTGGGTCGGAGACATGGCAGAGCAATATTCCGAGAAAAACGTTATTTAGTGTCTATCCATAAATCGGGCAAAAGGGCCATTACGCGAAACATCGGCTCTTTGCCCGGATCCACCTGCATTCCTTTCTATTCCGATGCTACGAGAATTCGCTTTCTATTTTTATGACGGAAAAAGGCAATACTTTGGTAATCATGGGAAAAGGCGTGTCTGGAAAATTGATTTCCAAACCGTATATTCACACCACGGCCGGAGCCATGATGATCAGTTTCTCCGGTGTATGGGTGGCCCTCGCCCATGTCGAGGCGATAGCGTCGGCATTCTACCGGGTCCTGTTCGGGGGGCTGTTTTTGATGGCGGCTGTCCTGTGGTATCGTGAAATCAAGTGGTGCGGTTTCCGTCACCTGGGACTCGTCGTGGGGTGCAGCAGTTTTTTCGCCCTTGATCTCTATTGTTATCATCTGAGCATTTTCTATATCGGCCCTGGATTGGCTACCATTATTGGAAATTTCCAGGTATTTATACTTACCGCCGCAGGGGTTTTTTTCCTGGGCGAAAGGCTGCCACTCCGGTTTTGGCTGGCGCTGCTTCTGGCTTTTTGCGGTCTGTTCCTGATTGTCGGCGTTCATTGGGGGCAAATGGGGGACACTTACCAGATCGGCATCGCGACGGCATTTCTCACAGCGCTGTGCTATGCTGGTTTTCTGCTGACGCTTCGTCGGCTGCAGACGGATCAAATGGGATCATCGGTATTTTTCGGTCTGACACTGGTTTCTTTAGTCACAAGCCTGTTTTTGGGTGCCGAAATGCTTCGGCGCGGATGCTCGTTTGCCATTCCGGATGCGCAAAGTTGGATCGTATTGATTCTGCTGGGTGTGCTGAGCCAGGGGGTGGGCTGGATCCTGATTACCAATGCCATGCCGAAAATCCGGGCTTCCATTGCCGGGCTGATCCTGTTGCTGCAGCCGGCTTTGGCATTTGTCTGGGATGTTCTGTTTTTCCAGCGCCCCACCAGTACGGTTAACTGGGTCGGTGCCGTGATGGCAGTGCTGGCCATCTATTTGGGGATGACCGGGGCGGATCGTAGAAACAACGGGCAGCCCAAAAGAAAACCGGCAATGGTGAAATAAGAACGTTACCCCCAATGCCCCCCGACAATCAACTTCCCGGATCCCAGGCCTGCCCAGTTACAGATTGTAGAGGGTGACCCCGTCCACCGACCGGCAGGGATAGACAAGGCAGGAGCCGCCGGTATTCTGTATAAAGCAGGGTGGAACCGCCGCCACGAATGCCTCCGCCGCGCGGGCAGCGATCAGCGCCACTGCGCAGCCTCCGAATCCCGCTCCGGTCATCCGGGCACCGTAGCAGCCCCCAACGGCCATGGCGCATTCGACGGCCGCGTTCAGCTCCGGGCATGAGACTTCAAAATCGTCCCGCAGGCTTTTATGACAGGCGACCATGAGGCGGCCCAATGCTACCGGGTCGTTGCGCTGCATGCTTTCCACGGCCAGCAGGGTACGCTCGTTTTCGGTGATTACATGCCGGGCCCGCTTCCGGATTTTTCCGGCAGGGATGCCGGTGCTGTTCTCGAAGGCCGATAGAGATACATCTCGCAGGGAAGATACTCCCAGCAGCTTTGCGGCCTGGTCGCACTGATTTCTGCGTTCATTGTAAGCCGAATCCACCAGTTCCCGGCGGGTCCGGGTGTCGACTACCATGATGATGGTGTTTTCGGGAAGGGGTACCGGCCGGGTTTCCAGGGTTCTGCAGTCCAGCAGAACAGCGTATCCCTTTCTGCCCGAAGCGGAAATCATCTGGTCCATGATCCCGCAGTTGACCCCCATCCATCGGTTCTCCGCCTTCTGGGCGGTTTTCGCCATCTGTTCCGGTGACAATTGCAGCTTCCCTGCGGCAGCGAAGGCGCGTGTGGATGCCACCGTCAAAGCCGCCGAAGACGAAAGACCGGCGCCAAGGGGGATGTCGCCGGAAACAACACCGTCCCAGCCGGACAGACGAAATCCATCTTCGGCCAGGGTTGCGGCAACGCCGCGAATATATTCAAACCATCCCGCGCCCGTCTTTTTTAAATCGTCCAGATGGAAGGAGCAGAGCGCGTTGTAATTGATGGAAAAAATCCGCACCTGCCGGTCGTCCCGGGGGCACCCCGTAATCCTGACGTACCGGTTGATGGCAACCGGCAAGACAAAGCCTTCGTTGTAATCGGTGTGTTCTCCGATCAGGTTGACCCTGCCCGGGGCACGCACCTGCCAGTGGGGCTGATATTGGAATTGGCGTTGAAACGCCTCGACATCTTTTTGCCATATCGACATGGGCTCACTCTTCCTGGTTAGGGTCGTACACGGAAAAACGGTACTGCGTGAGCTGCCGATAGGTTTCACCGGGCTTCAGAATGGTCGAAGGGAATCGCGGCTGATTGACAGCGTCCGGAAACCCCTGGGCTTCAAGGCAGAATCCCGCATGGCGGCCATAGCGGGTCTTGGCTTTTCCGCAGACCGTGCCGTCCAGAAAGTTTCCGGAGTAAAACTGCAGGCCCGGCTGGGTCGTTGAAACCGCCAATATCCGCCCGGACACCGGACAGGCGGCTGTTGCGGCCAGCCTGAACTCCCCGCGGCTTTTATTCAGTACCCAGTTGTGGTCAAAGCCTCCGGCGAGGCGGGTCTGCTCAAATTCGATGCCCAGGCGATCGCCGATGACGGCGTTACGGGTAAAATCCATGGGGGTGTCTTTAACCGAAGCAATGACCCCGGTGGGGATGATGTCGCCATCCACCGGAAGAAAGTCGTTGGCGTGGATGGTAAGGATATGGCCGCAACAATCCGCTGACGCCTGTCCGGCGAGGTTGAAATAGGCATGGTTGGCAATATTGACTGCCGTCGCCTGGTCTGTTTCCGCCCGGACGTCAATGTTGAGCTGATCATCTGCGTCCAGGGCGTAGGTGACACGGACGGAGAGGTTTCCGGGATAGCCCTCCTCCCCGTCGGGGCTGACATAGGCAAAGGTGACTGCAGGGTTCCGGGAATAGGACAGATCGGCAATATTCCAGACCCGCTTGTTGAAGCCGCAATTGCCGCCATGGAGGTGGTGCTTTCCATCGTTGGTGCTGAGCGGATAGCGTTCGCCGTCCACCATCAGGTTCCCGCCGGCAATCCGATTGGCACAACGGCCAACCATGCATCCGAAGTATTGGGTGTCCGCCAGATATTCCGTCAGGGTATCGTACCCCAGAACAATATCGTCTGTTTTACCGATATGGTCAGGGGTCTGTATGGAGAGAATCGTGGCACCGAAATTGCTCAGCGACACCGCCGTTTTACCGGAATGAGCAAGCGTAATCCGTTCCACGGGGCTGCCGTCAACACAGCCGAAAGGTTGTCGATCGATCATTTTTGCCTGCCTTTTCTACTCACAAACGTTTGCATTATGTACCTTGCCGATTCCGTTCCTGTCAATACTCGAAATACCTTTGATCAGCCTGCGTTTGAACCCATTTGCCTGCCGTGGTCATGGACCTTTTCGAAGGTTTTGAAACCTCTTCCAAGCATTGACAGATCAATTGTAGGTATCTATATTAATGGCGATGCGGTGTTTTCATTAACCACTTTCCAGAAGGACGTTTATGAACAGAAAAGTATTGATGGTCGTATTGTTTTTCGCAGCCCTGCTGTCGGCGTTTGCCGCTTTGGCAGCAACGGAAAAGGACGGCGACGTTGTTGCCCGCGACGGAGATTTTGTTGCCTATTACAACGGTGTGGTCAAGGATACCAAAACCGGACTGGAATGGTATTCCGAGCCAAACAAGGCGGTAATCTGGAGAAATGCCAGGACATGGGCAGCGGAGCTTTCCATCGACGGCGGCGGCTGGCGGCTGCCAACGGAAGCGGAGCTTCGGGCCCTGCGGCAACCCGACAACAGACCCAACTACATTACCCCCTTGATCAAAATCTATTCGACACGCGCATTCGTCTGGATGGATGGCCGGGGGCAAAGGACGGACAGCGGTTATTGGGGAACGGCATTCAGTTTTATGACGTCCGGCGTGGCCGGCAAATATCAGGCCAGGAATCAAATGCAGGATTTTGTGGCCCAGGCCCTGGTTGTTCGGGAAGGCAAATAACCCGAATCATTTCTCTCCGGAGATGCTGGGAATATCCGGGTCTGTTTTTGGAACGTGCACAGCGGCGCCGGTTTTTCGGAAGGTGAACGAATACAGTTGAGAGAGGAGCATTCCGGACAGCATCAGGCTGCAGCCGAAAAGGCTCCTTGCGGATAGAACCTCTCCTAAAATCAACCACCCGCCGATGGCGGCGAAAACAGCTTCCAGACTCAATAAAATGGCTGCATGGGCCGGGTGTGCTCTCTTCTGGGCCACCACCTGCAGCGTGTAGGCAATTCCCACCGACAGCGCGCCCCCGTAAAAAATCGGTAAAGCGGCATCCGCAATACCGGCCAGTGAAATTGTTTCCACAAAGAGCGCCGTTATCAGGCTGCAAACAGCGCATATGGAAAACTGGATGGCCGCCAGCCTGGCGGCATCCACCCGTGGTGAAAACCTGCTGATGATGAGAACGTGAGCGGCCCACATGAATGCACCGATCAGTACGAGAAGGTCCCCGAAGGAGATCCTCAATTGCTCTGTAACGCTTAACAGGTAGAGCCCAACAGCCGCGACCAGGGCTCCCAACCAGGTCCCCGAATTTGTTTTTTGACCCCACAGCAAACCCAAAAGGGGGACAATGACGACATACAGCCCGGTGATGAACCCGGCTTTTCCGGCGGTTGTATGGACCAGACCGACCTGTTGCAAGGACGCCCCCAGAAAAAGAGCGCCGCCGGCAAGTCCACCCCCCCATAGATAATCCCTGCCACAGGCCGGAGAAACGGCTGTTTTTTCCCCATTCAGGCGGCCCTTGAGAGCGATAAACGGCAGCAGCACAATCGTTCCCAGGGCAAACCGGACGCCGTTAAAGGTGAAGGGGCCGACAAAATCCATACCGATCCGCTGCGCGACGAAAGCGAACCCCCAGATGACAGCCGTCAGGAGCAGCAGGCCGTCGGACTTGATGTTATGGTTCGGCATTGGACATCCTTTGGATTGATTTAATCACACCCAACAAGGCGCCTTTCTTATCGGATTTATGGTGATCTGTAAAGACAATCCATGCGGCAAGCTGGCAGTTTGACCGGTCCCCAGGGGAGGCCCGGTCCAGCTTGACGATCCCTAAACCAGGAGATAAATATAATAGGTTCTTCTCCCAATTCGTTGGGAGAAAGGGTCCCCGGGTCCCCGGGTTCAAGGATTCAAGTGTTTGTTTTCCAGGGACTTGAACCGCAACGTCTTGTAACAAGGGCGAGCATAGGGTAGAGCGCATAGCGTTTAAAGCTACACCCGGGTGATTCGATATATGACACAAAGCTTGTACACCTTTTTCCCAGACATTTGGCTTGCGCACATCGGGACTTTTCACTATGTTGTTACCGTATATCAGCCAGGTAAGGGATACCCTGGAAAAAAATCATTTGTTTACCTCTACCGGCATGCGCCGCTGAAGGGGCAGCTGATTCAAAATATGCCATGGACGCTTACGGAGGGATATGCATGACCAGCGAAAATCAAAAAGAACCGGAAGAACTTCAGTTTGACCAGGCCGAATTTGATCAGGCGCGTGATGCCCAGCTTGTTTGCAGCGGTTGCAGTGCCTCCATCACAAGCACCTATTATGATGCCGGTGGTAAAACCGTTTGCCCCGTCTGCCGGGATAAAATCGAAGCCGGACGGACATCCGGCAAAGGCGCCGGGCGTTTTGTTCGGGCCACTTTATACGGTGTCCCGGCGGCAGCGATAGGGGCCGGCATCTACTATGGCATCTCTGCCCTGACCGGATATGAATTCGGCCTGGTGGCGATTGTCATCGGACTGATGGTGGGTGCGGCGGTTCGGGCCGGCGCCGGAGGCCGCGGTGGATGGCCGTACCAGACCCTTGCAGTGGTGCTCACCTATTTCGCCATTGTATCCACCTACATTCCTTACATCATCGAGGGGATTCAGAACCCGCCTGAATTGGATGAGGCGGGTATTCACCAGCCGGCCGACGAAATGGAGGCGGGACTACCCGATTCGGATCAGGAGACGGCACCGGAAAATGCCGATGGCACAATGGACGGTGCCGGAGACCCGTCTCTGCTGATGTTGCTGATGGGGATCGGCCTGCTGTTCGTAGTTGCCATGGCGGCTCCTTTTTTGGCCGGGTTCGAAAACATTATCGGACTGGTTATCATTGCCTTCGGGCTGTACCAGGCCTGGAAGATGAACAAGCGTAACCCGGTTGTCATCACAGGCCCTTTCAAAATGGACATCAGCGATGGCAGCATAATCGAGGGATCCGTCAATGGGTGATGCCCGTATTGCCCGCAGCCGCCAATGCGATGGCTGCGGACACCTTATGGCTCCTTCCCGGATGGCCTGCCCGGCCTGTCACCGGCTGGTGCACGCCGATCGCCTGAAACAGCTTTCCCGAAAAGCGTCAGAACTGGAGACTTGCCAAGACGTGGTTGCCGCCTTGATCAGCTGGCGTGATGCCCTTGCCCTCCTGCCTACGGATACGAAACAATACGCCGCCATCCAAACCCGGATACAGGAACTCAGCCGTCGAGTGGACAGTGACCCGGCCCTGCAAAAAGCCGCCGGAAGTAGTCCCGGAGCGGATGATTCCGGAAAAAAATGGGCCAAAAGTGTTACCGGTATTGGGGCGCTCGGCCTGTTCGCCTGGAAGTTCAAATTCATCTTCGCTTTTCTGCTCACCAAGGGCAAGTTGCTCCTTTTGGGATTGACCAAGGCGAGCACTCTTTTTACCATGCTGGCCTCGTTCGGCCTCTACTGGAGCGTGTGGGGCTGGAAATTCGCTATCGGCCTGGTGCTTTCGATCTACGTCCATGAAATGGGACACGTGGCGGCTTTGCACAAATTCGGAATACGGGCATCAGCGCCGACCTTTATCCCAGGTCTCGGTGCCGTGGTGCGCATGCGCCAGCAGCCGGCCTCACCCCTTGAAAATGCACGGGTCGGCCTGGCCGGCCCTCTCTGGGGGTTGGCGGCGGCCATGGTGGCTTACCTGCTATTTCTGGCGACAGACCAGGCAATCTTTGCCGCCATCGCCCGGGTGGGGGCCTGGATCAACCTGTTCAACTTGTTGCCGATGCTGCCGTTGGACGGGGGGCGCGGCTTTCAATCACTCAACCGCAAACAACGCTGGACCGTGGTTGCCGCCATTGGAGCTGCCTGGTTTTTTACAGGAGAAGGCCTGTTGCTGCTGTTGCTCATAGCCGGTTTTCTATACGCCTGCAAAAAGGAATTGTCTTCCCAGCCCGACCCGACCGCCCTGTACCAGTATATCGGGCTGTTAGCGGCCCTGTCCTGGATGTGCACCTTTACGGTGCCGGTACAGGGGTGATCGGATAACGAAATGTATGGTTTCAGTGGAGGCATCGAACGGTGGAAATCGCTTCGGGTTCCCGGGCCAGGATCGCGATAGAGAACCCGCCAAACTGTATCAAACCTGTTGACAATGACACAATATGTGCTACAGTATAAAATGTGATTAAAAGCTTCCGGCATAAAGGACTCAGCGAACTGTTCGAGCGGGGAAAAAGCAAACGTGTAAGGCATGATTTACATCCCAGATGTTTGAGACGTTTGGAGGTGTTGGATTAATCGGAAGTTTTGGAAGATCTGAATATACCTGGATTTAGTTTTTATGGTTTGCAAGGAAAACCCAAAAGGTACAGCATTCATGTGAATGGTCCTTGGTGTATTACATTTGAATGGGAGAAAGGTAATGCCCTGCGGGTCGACCTTGAGCAATATCATTAAGGTGACATCATGAAAGAATATACAGTAAAAAGACCTTTGAAACGTCCACCGATTCATCCTGGTGAAATCATAAAGGAAGACATACTGCCCGAACTTGGTATTTCCGTGAGTGAAGCCGCCCGCCGTATGAATATTTCACGTCAGCAGCTGCACAGGATTCTTGCCTGTACACATCCGATTTCAACTGAGATGGCACTACGGATCGGCAAATTTGCTGGTCAAGGTCCCGGAAAATGGTTACGCATGCAGCAAAATTACGACCTATGGCATGCGGAAAAACGAATAAA
>CAZKYZ010000010.1:0-21958 GCA_964557055.1 uncultured Desulfobacterales bacterium | reverse complement strand
AAGCTCCAGTTTATTCATGTACCCTCCTTGCATCCAGATAAATCGAATCCGTATTCGGAAATGTCTATTTAAATAATTCGCGATAATAAGTCAAGCAGTTATGACATTATTTCCGGCAGTATTTCAACATCGTCTTCATCAACCTCGGCTGCCGCGTACTGGCCCAAGGCTTCAATATGGACAACGACCCGCCCTTTGCTACGGTATCGAATAAAGGAACCGGAAACGCCGGCGAAAGGGCCGGAAATGACCATGACCGGATCTCCCCGGGTGAATCGGTTTCCGGTCGTTACGGTCTGATCCACGGAAACCATAATCTTCAGGGACTGAATGGTATCGGTGGGAACATGAACCGGGCCCTCACCGCTGCCAATCAGGCGTACCGCCCCGACTGTTTTTACAATTTCGAGCTGCTCGTTAGGGGCCAGATCGGATTTGACAAAGACATAGCCCGGAAACAGGGGGACCCGGAGGGTCATTTTACGATCGCGCCGGCGGCTTTTTACCCGGATTTTCGGCAGAAACGCTTTTATGGATTTTTTGACAAGGCCATCGAAAACGACATTTTCAAAGCGGCTTTTTGTATGCAGAACGTACCAGAGGTGGAGTGAGCGCTTTGTTATCATAATATTGCTGTCAATTTTTCATCCGATTAAATACTCCCCCCGAATTCACCGAGCCCGAAAAGGTTTATCAGCGCCTGAATCGTAAAATCATCCGGTTCGTTTATCGCTTTCAGATCAAACGACCAGCACTGCTCCGTGAAAACAAAACCGAGGGTGGAACGCAATGTTTTTCCGTCCAGCATATTTCTTTCATAACTGGCATTCATGGAGAGCTTTTCATAAATGTTGACGAAAAGATCCGCATATATAGACTCCGACGATATCTCGTCAAAATCCCCCAGATTATCGGTGTTGCGGTGTTCGACAAACAGGCGGTCGCCCCTGAAGTCGGACAGGGTGATGCCGTAATTGCGGCTCGCGAAATCGGTTTCGTAAAAGTTCCATTCAAAGTCGCCGTACATGGAAAAATATTGCCAGGGGTTGATCCTGAACTCTGTCTTCAGCGGTGCCCAGGGACGTTTGTCTTTCTGATTATCCCATAGCAGGGGATCGTTTTCACCAGCTTCAAAAAAATCATAGCTTTGGGAAATTTTAAGATAGACCATCTGCTGATAGCTGAAATCTCCAGGCAGCAGAGATTCCATCGGTTCACCGAATTCGTCTGCGGACGGTTCGAGTGCATTGCCGTGTTTAGCGGTCAGATAGTTGGTTAATGCAAAGGTGAGCCGGCTAGCCCGGTTCTGTTCAGCGAGAAGGTCGGTGGGGTATTTGTCCTGATCCTTGTCCTCCACAAATTCATAAAGGATTTGGGGGCGGATGGAATGTTTAAGGGCATCGGTTTCGGATCCTCCCAAATTGTAGACATTGAACAGTTCCGTAGATAGATCCAGCTTGAGGTCGAAGATGCCCCGAAATTCATTTTCGTCTTTGAACCGTTCAGGAGAATCGTCCTGATAGTCCACCGCGAACCATTCGGTCATGCGGTATCCCACCGACGGTTCAAAGGAGAAATAATTTTTGAACCGGTAGGGCAAATAGATCCGCGGGTAAAGTTCCGCTTGAAAGCCCCGTGTGGCATCCTCGGAATACATATAGGTCAGGTGGGAGTCCAAGTCAGCAAACAGTGGTGTTTCGAACAGCCTCTGCTTGGCGGCGTTGAAATCGATATACGGCAGCATCTGGATCGTCGTATCGTCGAATTCGCTGTTTTGCCTGGCGACAACATCGTCCCGCCACCTGGCTTCCATACCCAGGCTGTAGCGGGACCACGCTTTGCTGACACTCACCCGGTTGAGCCGGACCGATTCCGTGTAGTCATCGACCCCCCGGTTGAACTCATCGATAAAATACTTCTGGGTATGATCATATCCCATGTATCCGTCGCGGAAGTCGGCCAGGTAGTCCTGGTCGCTGACGACATCCAGGTCCACCATGCCGCTGAAGCCGTCGGGGAGCTTCTGGTCGTGTTTCATCCGAAACCAGTAGCGGCTCCTGTTGGTGCGGTCGGCATTGTCATTGGGATAGCCCCAGTCTTTGGTTTCTTGCGGCGTTCCATCATCAATCTCTTTGTCATGGAAACCATCCGCCATCAGGGTTCCCTTGGTTTTTTCATCCAGAATATAGCGGTATTCGACGCCGGGTTTGATGCCCCGTTTGGACATGTACTCGGCGTAGAAGGTTGCATCCTGACTGTCGCTGATGGCCCAGAAAAACGGCTGCACATATGTGTATCCCAGGCGTGTCGAAACACCGCCTTCCGGCAAAAGAAGGCCGGATTGCCGTTTGCGGTTGGCTGGGAAGGCGATTATCGGGGAATACAGAACAGGCACATTTTTCGTATAGAGGGCCGCATCACGCACGACTCCGAAACCTTCGAGGGTGACTTCAAGATGTTTTCCGGTCAATTTCCAATCCGGGTCGTCACCGTCACAGGTGGTTACGGTCACCTCTTCGGCTGTATATGTTTTCTCACCGATTTTATTGATTTTTTTTGCGGTTACGTGATAATTGTTTTCCCGCAGAAATATGGTCCCATTCTCAACACTGCCTGTTTTTGCCTCCAGGTCCACTTCCATTCTGGCTCCGGTCAAACGGTCGCCTTCGGATTGGAGCCAAACATCTCCCTCGGCATAGGCTTTCATTGTTTTGTGGTCAAATCGGACATAGGCCGCCTCCAGGCGGGTAGTTCCCTTTGCAATAACGACATCGCCGGAAGCAATATATTCATTTTTGACATCGTCGTAGGCGATCACGTCTGCAGTGACATTCCACGGGTTGCTGTCGTCTTCGGCGATTTCTTCAATGGCGGCCCGGGATGTCGACGGGGTCAGCAGGATCGCGAGGAACCAAAACAGCAACACGACAAATTGGAATTGAGATACAAACCTGAAAACAACGGCTTTCACCGGGCCGCTGTTCGGGCCGGGCGTATCACCGCTTTTCGAACCCAATCGTTCGGTTCTTGCTGGTTTCACAATAGGTTTCAATGTAAAATCCGGTTGAATTATATAAAAGTGGCATCCATTTAGCGGCCGTTGCCAGCGATTCTGATGTTCTCCGGCAAGGTGAAAACAGATAAAATCTTGCCAGATAGATAAAAGTTTCCTATAAAACATTTTTTAGTGATAAATCAAGGGATACTTACTCTGAACATTTCATCCTGTATGATCGGGTGCTGAAAAGATGTATTCATATGCGGGATGAAAATGCAGGCAACAAGCGCAACCGAAACCGGAAAAAGATGAAAATTCTGCTGACAAACGACGACGGTATCTTTGCCGAAGGGCTATGGGCGCTTTTTAGCGTATTCAAAAAGCGTTACGATATCGTTGTGGTGGCCCCGGATCGTGAGAGGAGCGCCGTAGGGCATGCCATCACCCTTGATCGGCCGCTCCGTCAGCGATCGGTCAACGTAAACGGCTGGGGCGACGGGTTTGCGGTATCCGGGACACCGGCGGATTGTGTCAAACTGGCTCTCTCCGAATTGAGCGGTACGCGTCCGGACCTCGTCATTTCCGGAATCAACTCCGGTGCCAACGTGGGCATCAATATCAATTACTCCGGAACGGTGGCGGCTGCCAAGGAAGCTGCTTTGGCCGGTATTCCAGCCATTGCGGCCTCCATCACGGGATCATCAGCGTCGCACTATGAAGATGCGGCTGTTTTTGTCAGCCACCTGGCGGAACGTGTCCTGGAAAACGAAATGCCTTTTGGTACATTCCTGAATGTAAATATCCCCGATTTACCGGCCGACAAAGTGCGGGGGATACGTGTCAGCCGACAATCCATGCAACGGTTTGCCGAAAAATTCGACCGGCGTTTTGATCCCCGGAATATGGCCTACTACTGGTACGGAGGCGATCAGCAGATCTTTGAAGATATGCCGGATATTGACGGCAATGCCTTGAGCGATGCATGTATATCGGTAACCCCCATTACTTGTGATGCAACCGATTATGCGATGATCACAACGCTCAAAAGGTGGAATTTGAGAGCCGGAGATTACAACGGGAAACGGTAATCGAAACTGTTCGATGCGGAGATGAAGCGATGTTTGTCACGTTTGAAGGTATAGAAGGGTCCGGCAAAACGACGCAGATCCAGCATGCAGCCGCCTATCTCGAAAGAAAAGGATTCCCGGTTGTGCAGACCAGAGAGCCCGGGGGCACCGCTATTGGTAACCGTATCCGGAGCATTCTTCTGGATCCCGAAAACCGGGCGATGAACCCTTTGACGGAGTTGCTTCTGTACACTGCCGACCGGTGTCAGCATCTGCAGCAGGTAATTTTACCACAGATCGCCGGCGGTAAAACGGTTCTGTGCGACCGGTTTTACGATGCCACAATTGCGTATCAGGGAACCGCCCGAGGACTGGACACCGATTTGATCCGAAAACTTCACCACATTATCAACAATGGATTCCGCCCAGATTTGACGATCCTGCTCGATCTTTCTCCGGAAGCGGGTCTTGCCCGGGCCTGGAAACAGATTAACAGTGGAAACCGGGATGCTGCCGAAACTCGATTTGAAGAAGAAAAACTGGCTTTTCATAAGCGTGTCCGCGAAGGATACCTCGTGTTGGCCGTTGCCGAACCGGAAAGGTTCCGGGTTGTTGATGCGGAGCAGGACGAAACGGCGGTTCGAGAGACGATCACCGCCGTGCTCGACAGGCACCTTTTTCCCCTGGCCGCCGCGCGGCCCTGAAGATCATCGTTGCGACTGACAAATTATTAAATATTGAAAATCTGAATGATAGATAGCGATATGAACGATTCCATTCTTGACGCCATCGGAAACACCCCCCTTGTGGCCATCCGCCACCTGAACCCCAACCCCAATGTGAAAATACTGGCCAAGTTGGAGTACTTTAACCCCGGCGGATCCATCAAAGACAGAATCGCCCTGGCCATGATTGAGGCCGGGGAACGCTGCGGCGATCTGACCGGCGAAAAGACCGTTATTGAAGCCACCAGTGGAAATACAGGAATCGGGTTGGCTCTGGTCTGTTCCGTAAAAGGGTATCGGCTTTTGCTGGCCATGTCCGAGGCCGTAAGCGTTGAGCGGCGTAAAATTTTAAAAGCCCGGGGAGCTGAGATCCTATTGACGCCCGGTCACATGGGAACCGACGGTGCCATTGAGGAGGTTTATCGGCTGGCGCGGGAAAACCCGGACCGGTATTTCATGGCCGATCAGTACAACAACGAGGCCAACTGGATGGCTCACTATCACGGGACGGCTGAAGAGATCTGGAGACAGACAGACGGTTCTCTCAGCGCCATTGTGGCAACTATGGGAACCGCGGGAACGCTTATGGGCCTTTCCCGGCGTCTGAAAGAGCGCAACAAAGCCATTCGAATTGTGGGGGTTGAGCCCTATCTGGGCCATAAGATCCAGGGTCTGAAGAATATGAAAGAGGCATACCAGCCTGAAATTTATGAAAAGTCACGACTGGACTGCAAAATAAATATCGATGATGAAGAAGCCTTCGAAATGACCAGGCGCCTGGCGCTGGAAGAAGGACTTTTTGTGGGAATGAGCAGTGGCGCAGCCATGGCGATAGCCGTCCGGGAAGCGTTGACAATGGACCGCGGGACCATTGTTGTCATTTTTCCGGACAGTGGGGAACGGTACCTGAGCACTTCCCTTTTTGACGTCAAAGAAAAGGTTGAGCTTCGTCTGTTCAACACCCTCAGCCGGCAGAAGGAGATTTTCCATCCCGGAATACCCGGTAAAGCGGCCATGTATTCTTGTGGCCCCACCGCCCATGCGCCCATGCAGCTTTCCGAATGCCGACGGCTTCTGGTATCCGATCTGATCAGCCGTTATCTTTCCTTCCGGGGTTTCGATGTAAACCACGTCATGAACATTACCGATTTGGATGACAAAACGATTGCCGGCTCTGAGAAGGAAGGGGTGGATCTTTCCGCGTTTACCGAAAAACATATCCGTGAATTTGAGAACGATCTTGAAACCTTGGGAATAAACCCGGCGGACGTCTATCCCAAAACCAGCGAACACGTAAGCGACATGGTATCCCTTGCGGAACAGCTCGTCGACAAGGGATTTGCATACGAAAAACTGCGTTCGCTGTACTTCGATATATCCAAATATGGTGGATACGGGAAATTGTCCGGCATTGATATCAACAAGATCCGGGTGGGTGCCACGGTAGACCTTGAGGAATATGAAAAAAGCAACCCCCGGGATTTCACCCTCATGAAACGGTCGCGGCTTTCCGAACTGAAGCGGGGAATTTATACGAAAACACGGTGGGGCAATGTTCGCCCTTCCTGGCATATTCAGTGTGCCGCCATGTCCATGAAATACCTGGGGGAGAGCTTTGATATTCATGCCAGCAGCCGGGAATTGATTTTTCCGCATCATGAGAATGAAATCGCCATAGCAGGGGCGCTGACCGGCAAACCGCTGGCACGCTATTGGATCCATTGCGAGCGGGTTTACTACGGCAATGGAAAAGACAATCGAATGGAAGAATGCCAGACACTTCACGACCTTTTGGGGAAGGGGTTCTCCGGGAGGGAGCTTCGTTTCTGGCTGCTGAGCGCCCATTACCGCAAGCCGATCACCTATTCAAATGCAAGAATCGAGAATGCCAAGCTGTCATTGAAGCGACTGGATCAATGTATTTCGAGCTTGTACCAGGTGGATGAAAACGGCCAGGCATATCCGGATCGAAGCCAGCTCTTGTATGATCTTAAAAACGGTTTTATATCTGCAATGGATGATGATTTGAACATCTCGGCAGCTTTGGCTGCCATATTTACGATCATCAAACAGGTCAATTCACTCATGGGTGAAAACCGGATAAACAGTGCCGATGCTTCTGCAATTATCGATGCTTTTCGGAAAATCAACATCGTGTTGAATGTGTTTAATTTCAACGACGACATGAAAGATCCAAGGATTGTCCAGCTGATTCGGGAACGTGAAACGGCAAGACAAAACCGGGAATGGGACAGGGCCGACAAAATCCGCGACGTATTGGCCGGCAAGGGCATCAATCTGCGCGACAAAGGCTTCGCGGGATAAGAAACGCATACGGGTAGATATTATGACACCGATTTATTTTCCTTTTACAATTATTTCCGAACGGGTTTGCCGGCAGATAAGATTCCTTTTCGATGGGGTCGTTCTTTACCAGCCTGGCGACACGGCAATTCCCGAGCCGATGCAAAAACTTACTGCTGAGGGAATGATAACGATCCGGGTTCCAGAGCAGACCGGGGTCGGGGAATTAAAATCCGCGCTGGCAGCTTTTACCCGTTTTGCCCACCTTCACGGTGAGGACGCCGGTTCCGTCTTTGGGAGCAACCAGGATCGGGTGCCCTTTTTCAGCGATGAGTCCATTTCCTGTCTACGGGGCCGGATCAAATCCGACCGGAACGGTTCTCCCGAAACGGGGGATTCCCTGTTTCGGGCGCGCCTGTTTCTATTGCTGGCTCAGGAATATGATATGCAAAATACTTCGGTCCATATGGACCTGAGCCGGATCGGCAAAATGGAATCCGATCTGCTGGCCGAAATTCGTGTGCCGGATGAGCACGAGCAGGATCTCAACCTCCCCCCCCGTATTCCGCCTGCCGACCGCGGCCAGGGCTATATGATTGCAGAACGGATTCAGGCATGGAGCAGGCTTGCTTCCCGGGATGCGGCTATATCCGACACTTTTCTCACCCCCAGCGAAGATGCCTTTGAAAGCTTTATTGAGGCTGCCGGACAGGTCGAAACGCTGTTTGAGAGTGAACCGGTGTCCCTGGACTCCCCGACTCCGGAATTAAAAGACAGGCTGGCCGTATTTATCCAGGATGCTCTGGAGGGAAAAAAACCGGATCGGCAAAGCCTTGAAAACGCCATTGCCGCCGGAAAAAAGGAAGGCGGGCAGGGTGACGACACTTTCAGGTATTCCATTGCCCGAATACCGGGAAAGAGAGGTGAAGATTACCTCCACCTGCTATTGAAAGGCTCTGACCGGCAGGCCTTCCGGCGGACGCAGGCAGATTTATCCAGGAATCTGGTGGTGGTGAAAGTGATGGCGGTAAACGAACACAAACCATCCTTATCATTCAACCTTTGATTTATATGGGTGCGAATTTTAATTGATTTGATGCGGCCAATCCCTGGTTGTTGAAAAAAGTGGTAATGGGCTTGACGCGGCATTTTTTATAGTATAATGACTTTTTCGGAAAAAGGTTCATTTTGGAATCAAACTGGAAGCCGGATAAATAATTTGAAAGGAGGCAGGCTAAATGGCTTTTAACCCTATCGTTAATGAAGACAAGTGCGTCGGATGTGAAGAGTGTGTGGATGTATGCCCTGTGGAAGTGTTCGAAATACAGGATGAAAAATCTGTACCTGTGAACGCCGAAGAATGTCTTGGTTGTGAAAGTTGCGTTGAAGTTTGTGAAGAAGATGCAATTACCATCGAAGAGACTTGATTGACAATTTTCCCTGTTCCGGCCAAACCGGGACGGGGAAATATTTTTCTGTCCGCCATTCCGTCGCCCTCGCCCATATCTAACCCAGTTTCAGTCGATACCATTGTTAAGGATTGATTCAATGAGATCAAACAAAACACTCAGTGCATTTCTCAATGCGGATGCCGAGTTCGAAGGGAATCTCGTATTCAGCGGAACGCTGGAAATAAACGGCACCTTCAGAGGTGAAATTTCGGCCTCCGGGATGCTTGTGGCAGGGGAAGATGCCAACATAGAAGCCGACATTCATGTTGATACGATTGTGCTAAACGGAAAAGTTGTCGGCAATATCAAAGCTGAAAAACGAATTGAAATATTAAATCAGGGTGTGGTTTACGGCAATATCGAGGCGCCGACCATCATTATCCGAAAAGGTGCCGTGTTTGAAGGTCAATGCCTCACACAGCAAGTGACGACGCATCAGAAGGATGATATTAAAATGTTATCCGGCTCCAGTGTTCGAAAACTAACGGAACTATAACCCAAAAGAAGGATTATCTATATACGAGTGTTTTAATCCCATGTGTTTTTAGAGTGTTGGAGCACTGGAGTGATGGGAAGAATATTTTAAGCAACACTCCAATACTCCGAAATCATTAAACATAGAAAAATCGATTACCTGAATGACCTTTTTATTGGTTATAGTTCCGAAAACTAAAAACTTGAGTTGCCGGATGAACGGTGCGCTATGGTGACGAAAAAATGGTTGCCCATACCGGTAGTCCTGTTTTTGTTCGCCGGAGCGATGTCCTTTTCCTGCCTGACCGACGCCCAGGAAAACTGGTTCCAAAAGGGTCTTACCGCACTCCAGGATCACAACTATGACGATGCCATCAAAGCCTTCACCCTTTCCATTGAGACATTTCCCCAGGACTATGAAGCTTTCAACAACAGGGGCATCGCCTGGTTCTATAAAAATGAGCACGACAAGGCCATTGAGGATTATTCGAAGGCCATCAACATCAATCCGGAATTCACGGAAGCCTATAACAATCGGGGAGCGGCCTGGTTCTATTTAAAAGAATTCCAAAAGGCCGTTGATGACTGCAGCCGGGTTATCGCGTTAAAACCCGACGACTATGAGGCCTACAATTACCGCGGCACGGCGCGATATTACCTTGGGCAATATCAGGCCGCCATCGACGATTGTACCCGCTCCATCGAACTCAATCCGGAATCTGCCGTTACCTACGATCGCCTCGCTGTAATTCTTACCATCTGTCCCGACGAAAGGTTTCGTGATCCTTTCAAAGCCGTTGCTCTGGCGAAAAAAGCAACTGCGTTGAGCCCGGAAGCGGAATATCTCGATACGCTTGCTGCAGCTTATGCCCAGACAGGTGAATTCGGAGAAGCCGCCGGAGCGCAGAACCTGGCAGTCGAGCTTCTGAAAAGGGAACATCAGACCTCCAAATTGCCGGCCTACAGCAAACGGTTGCAAAAATACCGTTCCCTCGAAACCAGAATGGTTGCCCGGCAGGCCGATAAACCGGAGAAAGAAAGAAAACAGGACAAAAGCCTTTCTTCCCGCCCGCCGGAATCAAAACCTGTCACCGAGACGCAAACGCCCGTAAAAGCGGAAATATCTTACCGACACGGCCGGTTTCCCTATCTTGTCCAGATCGGTTCCTTCCAGGATCGAGGGGAAGCTTCTGAAACGGCGCTCCGGTACCGGGCGAAGGGAGATCCGGTGCTTACCTCGCCCGCCAGAATTGCCGGGAAAGGCCTATGGCACCGCATTTTTGCAGGATGCTACCCGGATATGGATTCAGCCGGCCGTTCCCTGGCAGCATTGAAAAAACGGAATTTCAAGGATTCTTTTATCACCCGCCTGCCATATTCGGTTGTTATCGGAGATGCTGCTTCAATCGACAGGCTGCAAGAAAACAGCGCCAAGCTCGAACGTCTGGGGTATATCGCGGTGGCCTTGCCTGACGATCGGGATCCGAATATCGTCTGGCTGATATCGGGTGCTTTTAAAAACGAGAACGAAGCAAAACGGTTTGCTAATCAACTCATCGCCGGCGGGTTTCCGGCAACTGTCGTCAGGAGATAGGTAGCCCCTTGTCCGGCAACAGCGGGCGACCAATCAGCTTGCGAATGCAGGCGATCTGTGGTAACCCTTTCCAGCATGAAACAGTATGTCATTGACGAACTCCGGCCTGTCGACCATCAGCTGGTCAAATCCTATCTGGATGAACAATTGGGCAGTTCAGATATCGGCGGTATCTACTGGTTACCGGTTGCTGACGAACTGCTGACCCCCGTACAAAGAGAACATCTGGATTGCCAGCCGTTTTTTTTCGCATTGGAGCTGGAACCAGCCCGGTTATCCTGTGAAACGCTGGTCCGTACGAGATATCGGATTCAATGTGACTGTATCGGCTATGCCACTCGGGATCAGTTGCTATGGATGATCGATTACATGGACGCGATTTTAAAGAAACGGAATATACGGATATAATTTTTTAACGATAAATACTTTTGGGCTTTCACCCCTGTTTCAGACGGGGACGGTGGGTTTGTTTGATATGTTGAAGATAATTCCGTTAGGTGGTTTGGGTGAAATCGGTCTCAATATGCTCGTTTTCGAGTATGGAAATACGATTCTGGTCGTCGATTGCGGCCTGATGTTCCCGGAAGATTACATGCTGGGAATCGATATCGTCATACCGGATATGGAATACCTGCGGCAGAATCGGTCCAAGGTCGCCGGAATTGTTTTGACCCACGCTCATGAAGACCATATCGGAGCCCTGCCGTTTCTGCTGAAGGACATCAATGTTCCTGTTTTTGCCACACCCTTCACCCTGGGAATTATTCGCCATAAGCTGGACGAATATGATCTTTTGGCATCTTCCTCCCTTCACGAAATAACCCCGGATACCAAACTGAATATCGGTCCATTTGCCCTTGAGTTCATTCGTGTGAGCCACAGTGTTGTAGACGGCGTCGGATTGGCTATTCGCACCCCGGTTGGGCTGGTTATCCACACCGGTGATTTCAAGATAAGCTATGCAACTATTGACGGTATTCATACCGATGTTAACAAGTTTGCCTGCCTGGGGAAGGAAGGGGTCCTGGCGCTCCTGTCGGATTCCACCAATGTGGAAAAAAAAGGGTACACGTTTTCGGACCGGCAGATCAGCGAATCCATGTCGACAATCGTATCCCGATGCAAGGGCAGAATCGTCGTGGCGCTGTTTGCTTCCAATATTGCCCGGATTCAGCTGATCGTCGATCTGGCTTGCCGGCTGGGAAAGAAAATCGTCATCAGCGGACGGAGTATCGAGGTTAGCGTCCATATTGCCAAAGAATTGGGATATCTTAAAATACCGCAAAATATGGAGATCGGCATTGAGGAGGTGAGTGACTATCTGGATACAGAAGTCGTGATCATCACGACCGGGAGTCAGGGAGAACCCATGTCCGCATTGGCTCGTATGGCCATGGGAACGCACAAGCAGATTACCATCAAGAATGATGATACGGTTATCCTTTCTTCCAAATTTATACCGGGCAATGAAAAGGCGATTGCCAACATCATCAACCGGTTGTATAAACTGAAAGCGGATGTCATTTATGAAAAAATATCCGACATCCATGTTTCCGGGCACGCATTTCAGGAAGAGCTAAAACTGATGATTAACCTGGTGCAGCCGGATTTCTTTATACCGATCCATGGGGAATACCGACATCTTACCCTTCACAAGCGAATTGCCCAGGAAGCGGGCCTTTCCGGGGATCGTGTGCTGCTGGCCGAAAACGGCCAGATCATCGAATTCGATGAAAAAAATGGTGGCCGGATCGGGCAAAGTGTTCCCACCGGCCGTGTCCTTGTCGATGGAAAAGGGATCGGCGATATCGGCAGAAGTGTACTGAAGGAAAGGCGTCTGTTGTCCGAGGAAGGCCTGGTTGCCGTGCACATGGTTTTTGACGAGGAAACCGGGGTTATCATTCACGGTCCGGAACTGATATCGAAAGGATTTGTCTTCAAGACGGAGACCGGCCACCTGGTTGCCGATGCCCAATGCGTCATCCTCGAAATCGTCGATGATGTTAAACCGGACGTTCCCAACCGGGTGGAAATCGTACGGAGCCGGATCAAAACAGCCCTGAGACAGTATTTCTATTTCGCCATCGGGCGTAGGCCCGTGATTCTTTCTTTTATTATTGAAGTCTAATCGCCATGCGTAAAGAAATCATCGGTATTTTACTGTTTTTCCTTGTGGTGTTTACGCTGATCAGCCTTGTATCCTATCATCCGGGTGATCCGTCCATCAACAACGCCGGAGCGGCTGGTGAAATTCAGAACCAGTTTGGTTTTATCGGTTCGCAGCTGGCCGGTATCCTGGTGGGCCTTTTCGGATTGGGTGCCTTCTGGATACCGGTCCTGCTGCTGCTTTGCGGTATCCAGTTCTTCGGGGATGGAACCCGTAAGGGAATCATCATTACGCTGGTTGGCGGGATTCTGCTGATCGTCACAACGGGCAGTTTGCTCGCTATGCATGCCGACCATTACATCCTTTGGGAAAGTAAATTTTCCTCCGGCGGCATTGTCGGCATCCCTTTCAAGTCCTTGCTGGTGACCTATGCCAACGTGGCCGGGGGCTTGATTTTTCTTGTCCTCGTCTGGCTGGTGGGGTTTATTCTGACGACCCGGTTTTCTCTGGTAACCTTCGGCCGGGTCAGCCTTCAGGCAACCCGGTCACTTTTCGAGAAACTACGGACGGTTCTTGTAAAAAAGCGTGAAAGAAAAGTAAAGGCCAAAAAGAGGAAGCGGGCCCAAAAAGAGCTGGCCTCCAGGGACAGGCGGGAAATCGAGATACGGGCACCCCAGCCAAAGCCTGAAAAACCCGTTGCAAGGCCGAAACAAGCTGAATTTGCGTTTATGGAGGCCGGAACCGGGTTTAAAAAACCACTCGTCAGTTTTCTGGATGATCCTGAACCGGTTGATTCTACGGCAGATAATGAAAACCTGCAGATGCTGTCCCGCCTGCTGGAGAAAAAATTGGAGGACTTCGGCGTGCGGGGAAGCGTCGTCACGGTTTCTCCCGGCCCCGTTATCACCACCTTCGAATACGAACCGGCCCCGGGGGTGAAGATCAACAAAATCGTCAACCTGTCCGACGATTTGGCCTTGGCCCTGAGAGCCGTCAGCATTCGCATCGTGGCTCCCATCCCCGGGAAGGCGGTTATCGGAATTGAAATACCCAACGAAAACCGCGAGATGGTCCGTTTTAAATCTTTGGTCGCCTCTCCTGCTTTTGAGCGGTCGGCGTCCCGGACAACACTTTGCCTGGGCAAGGATATCGTCGGGAATCCGGTAGTGGCGGAGTTGGATAAAATGCCGCATCTACTCATCGCAGGGGCCACGGGTACCGGCAAAAGTGTCGGCCTCAATACGATGATTTGCAGCATGCTATACAAGGCGGACCCGGAGGAAGTTAAATTTATTATGATCGATCCCAAACGGATCGAATTGTCCGGATATGACGGAATCCCGCACTTGATATCCCCTGTCGTAACCGACGTGAAAAAAGCGAATAATGCTCTTTTCTGGGCTGTTCGGGAAATGGAAAGGCGATACGAGTTGCTGGCAGAGAACAAGATGCGCAACATCGGCCAATACAACAAAAAGGCCGCCAAACTGGCCAAGCAATCTCAAAAAGAAGGGACGGATAACCTCGAAAAACTACCGTATATTGTCATCATTATTGATGAACTGGCCGACTTGATGATGGCTTCGTCCCGGGATGTGGAATTGGCGCTTACAAGATTGGCCCAGATGGCCCGCGCCGCCGGGATCCACCTCATTCTGGCTACCCAACGACCTTCCGTTGATGTACTCACCGGTATTATCAAAGCCAATTTTCCTACCCGGCTGACGTTCCAGGTCTCCTCACGGACCGATTCCAGAACGATTATCGATGCCAATGGTGCCGAAACACTGCTGGGCAATGGCGACATGCTGTTTCTGCCGCCGGGAACGGCAAAACTCCAACGGATACACGGGGCTTACATTTCTGAAGCGGAGATCGGCAGGATCATCGCCTGCCTGAAGGAACAGAAGAAACCGGACTATGTGGAGAACATCACCGAGGCGCCCCCGGCGGAAACATTGGCGGGCGGCGAGAAGGAGTACGACGAAATGTATGATGATGCCGTTGCACTGGTCACCAAAAACGGCAAGGCATCCATTTCCATGATTCAACGACACCTTCGCATCGGATACAACCGGGCTGCCCGAATTATCGAGGTCATGGAACAGGAAGGCGTCGTGGGCCCTTCCGACGGAGCCAAACAGCGTAAGGTTCTGGTAAAGAGTTATGATGAAATTTCGTAACGGTACCGGGTTGCTTGCCTTTCCATCCTCCTTTGTACGGCATTGCAAAAGGCGAACGCACAAATCGCAAACAGGCACCGACAAGGTAACATAAAGTGACCATAAACCAGGGCGTTTTAAACAGCATCAAAGGATTTATGGATCCCGGGGAAGGGCAGCGTCTTTATGATACGGCGCTTTCGGCAAGCCGGATGGGGCCCTGCCTGGAGATCGGATCCTATTGCGGGAAATCAGCCGTATACATCGGGAGTGCCTGCCGCAAGAACAGGGGCGTTCTGTTCTCCATCGACCACCACCGGGGATCGGAAGAGCAGCAACCCGGGGAGGAATATTTCGATCCGGAACTTTTGGATGAGAAAAGCGGGGAGGTAGACACCCTGCCTCATTTTCGCAGGGCCCTGGCGAAAGCCGGATTGGATGACGCGGTTATCCCCGTAATCGGTTTTTCCAGCCACGTGGCCCGGATGTGGGCGACCCCCCTTTCACTGGTTTTTATTGATGGCGGCCACGCGCTGGAAACCGTGCTCACCGATTACAATTCCTGGACCGGTCACATTATGCCCGGCGGGTTTCTCCTCATACATGATATTTTTGACGACCCGAAAGCCGGCGGCCAG
The DNA here is from genome assembly GCA_964557055.1 of uncultured Desulfobacterales bacterium. Lineage (GTDB taxonomy): Bacteria > Desulfobacterota > Desulfobacteria > Desulfobacterales > CAZKYZ01 > CAZKYZ01. Next base: position 6,438 of record CAZKYZ010000010.1, on the reverse strand, counting down.
GCTCCCAGGCAGGTGTATCAACTGGCCCTGGCATCCGGACTCTTTGCAGAACTTCCCAGAACCCGCACCCTCGGTGTTTTGCAGCGTCGGTATTGTGGCGATGTATCCGGGATGATCGGTCATGACGCTTCGTCGTGAGATAACGCATCTGCTTGAGAACGGCTGGATGAGTTCCCGGGACCTGTCTGTCGCTGTGAGGATCGCCGAAAAAGACGTCACCCTGCACCTCCAACATATTCGACGGTCCATCAAATCCCGGGGCAAAAAATTTTTAGTAGAACCCTGGCAGTGCAACCAATGCGGGTTTGTGTTCAGCAAACGGGAGCGGTTGTCGAAGCCGGGCAAGTGCCCGCAGTGCAAAAAAGGCAGTTTTCTATCGGCACGGTTCCGGGTACGGTAGAGGGATCTTACCCGATACAAACGGACGGGTCCGGAATCGGTTGACATTTTTGGAAAATTTGACTTATGGTGCGATTTTGCCTATATAAATATCCTACGGGATCCACCCGTTAACCACACGGGAAAACCGGGCGCATGGTGAAACGCCAGTCCGGCATCCCCATATGCTCCGCCTATGAAAAAATACGATTGATCGTTCCATATCTTTCCAACAATTTACAAGAATAGGAGAATGCAGAATGGCAGCAAATAACTGGATCACTGACTTCTGGCCGGAAGGCGTTCCCCGTGAAATTGACGGGTTTGACAAGCCGCTTTTTTCCATCCTGGACGATTCGGCAGCGGAATATCCGCAGCAGGTCTACACGATATTCAGCGGTGCAACCCGGAACTATACCCAGGTGCGTGAAATGGCGGACAGGGTGGCCAATTTCCTGGCATCGCAAGGTATCCGCAAGGGAGACCGGGTTGCCATGTTTCTTCCCAACCTGGCGCACTATCCGGCTGTTTCTTTCGGCATAATGAAAGCCGGAGCCGTCTGTGTCACCTGCAATCCGTTATACACGGCAACGGAACTGAACTACCAGTTGAAAGATGCCGGGGCCAAAGCACTGTTTTGTATGGATCATCCCCAGTTTTACCCCACCACCGTAGAGGCCATAAAGGGAACGGAGGTCAAAACCGTTGTGATCTGCAGTGTGAAGTCGTTTTTACCGCCCGTAAAGGCATTTATCGGCGGTTTGCTCGGCAAGATACCGAAGGCCGGAAATTACACCCCAGGGCACTTTTTTTTCGATGCGGTCGTCAAACAGGCCAAACCGCAGGCGCCTGCGGTCGATATCGAGCCTGACAAAGATCTCGCTCTGATTATTTATACCGGTGGGACTACGGGTGTTCCCAAGGGAGCGGCCCTGACCCATTCCAACCTGGTCTTTAACGTCATGGCGCTTGATCAGTGGATGAGAGTCGCCCAGGAACCGGGAGGAAAACCGGAACGCCTGCGCCGGGGCGGCTTTAATTGCTTTCTGGGAGTGATGCCCATGTACCACAGTTTCGGTATGACCATTATCATGCTCTGGTCGTGTTTGACGGGAAGCCGTTTGGTCTGCATCCCGGATCCACGGGCCGGGAATCCGCCGTTTACCGAAGTTTTAAAAGCGGTTGAACAGCACAGAGCCACCATTCTCGCTGCTGTTCCCACCATTTTCATGGCCTTTACCAATCATCCCCTGGCGGAAAAATTTGATCTCACATCCATCATTGGCTGCGGGTCCGGAGGCGCACCGCTGCCGGTTGAGGTGGCCAAAAAGTTCGAGGAAAAAACGGGCTCCGTCATTTTCGAGTGTTACGGTCTCAGCGAAACAGCACCGCTCGCCACCGGAAATCCAAGCAACAAGGAAACGCGCAGATTTGGTTCGGTCGGATTTCCGGTACCCAATACGGATGTCAAAATACTGGATACGGAAACCGGTACAACACAGCTTCCTCAGGGAGAAGATGGCGAAATTTCCATCAGCGGTCCCCAGGTGATGGCGGGCTACTGGCAAAAACCGCAGGAAAACGAAGCGGTTTTCCGGGAAATCGACGGCAGGCGATATTTTTTAAGTGGGGATATCGGTCATATCGACGACGAAGGCTATATCGTTATTACGGACAGAAAAAAGGACATGATTTTGGTCGGGGGTTTCAACTGCTACCCGAGGGAAGTAGAGGAAGTGTTGTATGCGCATCCCAAAGTAGTGCTTGCTGCTGTTGTCGGTGTCCCCGACCCGAAAAGCGGTGAAGCCGTAAAAGCATTCGTTCAGCTGGCGCCGGGTGAAACCGCCACGGAAGCGGAAATCATTGATTTCTGCAAAGAACGGTTGGCCGGATACAAGCGACCGCGCACGGTTGAATTCAGGGAGGCATTGCCGACATCGGTCATCGGAAAGGTGCTGCGGCGGGTGCTGCGGGATGAAGAACTTGCCAAATAAACGGGATAGGTTGCCAATCTATTTGAGGAGAGAGCCATGAAACCAAACTTGCTGATTGCGATGGATGATTCAAAAAATGCCCTGCGGGCGGTGCAGTATGTGGCCCAATTCTACAACCCGCAAAACAAAGTAACCCTGCTGAACATCATCAAGGACACAGAGGCCTTGTGCGAAATCGACAGCCCCGAGCTGACGCCTTACTTCAACGCCCAGAAAAGCAGTTTTTGCTCCCTGGAGGAAAAAAAACGCGAATTGGTCAACACCGCTATGGCAGAGGCCAGAGAAATACTGATCACTGCCGGGTTCGATGAGAAAAACGTTGCCATAAAAACCAAAACGAAAAAAAAGGGAATCGCCCGGGATATCGTTGTTGAATCAAAAGAAGGCTATACCACCATTATAATGGGCAGACGCGGGCTTACCGGAGCCCGGGAGTTTTTTCTCGGCAGTGTTTCCCAGAAAGTGCTCAACCTGGCCAGGGACATCTCCGTATTGATGGTTGAGTGAGCGGTTTTTTTAAGGACAGGCCTGGTTTCCGCACGTTGTGCAATTGCCGGCCTGCCGAAGCCGGCTGGTGTTGTATGCTTCGTGGTAGCGCATACAATGGAGCGGGCGGCACCAACCGGAACATTGTGCATAACCGGATAGGTTTTTACAGGGATGATTTTGGGATGATGTCAAATATTCGGTTCAGGGCGTCGCACCGGCGGATAGAAGTGCGCCTGACACCGCCAGGAGCGTGGCCAGGATCCGTGGGACGGTAATCTTCTCTTTCAAGAACAGTGCACTGAGCAGAAAGATAAAAATTGTCGAAAGCTGGTTCACAATGGCTGCCACAGAGACCAGCGCGTATTTCATACCGACCAGCCATGCCACCATGGCGAGATAGTTCCCGATTACGGCTGCCGGCAGGGCTGTCCGCCAGGTTCTGGAAGGCAGAAGCTCCGCCATGATCTTTTTCCGACTGCTTGTCAACAAAGTCCAGACAAGCAGTCCGGCGGTTCCGAAGAGGATCCTCACGAACGATACCCACAGCACATCCGATTTTTCCAGAAGAATTTTTATCATGACAATGGAACTCGCAAGCAGGGATATGGCCAGAACACCACAGAGGATTCCGGTAAAGAGCTGTTTGCCGGAGGTGGTACCCCTCTTTCTGTGATTGCCGATCGGGACAGAAGCGATAACAATCGCAAAAATTACCAGCGTGGCTCCGAGCAGGCCTTTGAAACCGAGAGTCTCATCGAGAAATACAAATGAAAGTAACAGGATAAACGGGAGATACAGGCAGTCAACCATCGCTGTCGTTCCGGCCCCGATACGGGTCAGGGCCATAAATAAGAACGTGTCTGCCAGGCTGATCCCCATGATGCCTGAAATGGCGAGCAGCCACCAGGTTTGCGCCGGTTGGCGGGGAAACATTTCAACACCAAAAAAAACCAGAGTGGGGATCAGCAAAAGGAGAGTTACCAGACATTTAAACAGGTTCAGCGCCATCGGAGAGATCGTATCCCCCGACTTTTTGAATAAAATGATGGCCACGGCCCAACAAAATGCGGCGGCCAGTGATGCTGTGATGCCGATTGATTGCATATGTGCGTCCTTTCAGTACCCTTCGATTGTTTACGTCCATGATGCGCGAATGTCAATCTGCACGATATCCGGGGTGGGGGTATTCCGGAATGCGATATGGTTGTTTTTATCGGTAAAAATATGATATACTAACAGCACTGATATGATCGCAAAACCTATTTGTACCCGGAACCGCTAAAAACAAGGTTTTCGGATTTTCACGCGGATATGATACCTGGATTCGGAAGTAACATGAAAAGGATTTTGATTGTATTGAGCATTATGGCGGTGATCGTGATCACGGCCTGTTCAACTGTCGAAACAGATGGGTATTCCATATTTTTCGATGATCGCATCCATTTGTCGGATGAGCGTGTATATTATAAAGGAACTGTGATCGGCAGCGTGGTGTCAGTGGAAAATTCAAATGATAACAAAGCGATGGCAAAGATAAAAATCGACAGTGCGCATCGATACCTGATAATGGACCAGGCTACTTTTTATGTCGATGGCGGTAGTTTGCACTATGACAGTTTCAAAAAGTTCGGAAATCCCCTTGACAACGGAGCCCGGCTGCTGGGTTTTTCCTCCAGGGGCGCTCTGAAATGGTTTAAAACCAGGACGCTGTTCACACGGTCGGCGGCCGTCGCAGCCAAACAGGCAGCGGCAATTTCCGAAGGGTTCATTTAGACCCTTGACAAGGTGGTTTATACGTTGCACTTTTAGGTATAGCGTTTGTAACCAACAGCCAAAAAGGAGGGTAGCCTATGCGCATTTCCGTAGCTTTTAAAAACCTTGATTCCTCCGAGCACATCAAATCCTATCTTCAGGAAAAAATTGATCGTTTTGACAAACTACTTGACCAGCCTGGCTCCGCTCACGTCGTCCTGCGGGCCGAAAAAACCAGAAGGATTGCTGAAATAAATCTCCAGGTCGGTCGCTTTGACATTCATGCCAAAGAGGAGAATACCGAGATTCATGCTGCGATTGATATCGCCCTGGAAAAGATTAAAAAGCAGATCAACAAAAGCAAAGAAAAGATGCAGGAACGCAGAACCCGGGCAAGGGGAAAAACAGCCCCGGACGGAAACGCAGAAATACCCGATGACGGTGATCTTCAGGTGGCCTGAAATCCATCATAAATCGAAACGGGTACGCACAATAATCGAAAACAAAACGGCGGGATGCGAAAAAACCCGCCGTTTTGTTTTCGGGGAGATTCGATGCTGTACGGAAGTCCCCGAAATTGGCCCCAAAGGATAATTTTGGTTGAATTACCAAAGTAAGTAAAATACCGCCCATCCCGATATTTTGACGGGACCGTTTTGTATCGCGCAAAAAACCAGGCGAAACACCGTCGATATGATAAGAAGGGACGTACAATGAAAAAAACAAATTTCGCAGTCATGATCGTGCCGGCAGTATTGATTTTTCTGCTTGGTTGCACATTCAATAAAACGGTCAAAAGTCAATATTACCGTATCCGTAATACGGCCGTCGGTGATTATTATATGGATACCGGCAAGTACAAAGACGGTATCCGGTTTTTCAAAGCAGCGCTAAAACAGAACCCGGATGAACCCCGCAGCAATTATTACCTTGGAAGATGCTATCTTGCCGGAAGTCAACCGAAGGCGGGATTAGCGCACCTACAGAAAGCAGTTTCACTCGCTCCTGACAACGCGGATTACCTTTTCTGGCTGGGTGTTGCCTACGCTGCCAACAAGAGACCCGACATGGAACGGAAAAGTTATCTGAGCGCGTTGTCAATTGAGGATGACCATATCCAGGCGTTATGCTATCTGGGGCATAACCAGTTGGCAGACAAGGAATATTCGGCTGCCCTTGAAAGCTATAACAAGGTTTTGGAACGGGAACCGCACCACCCCCAGGCACTGTATAATCGCGGGCTGATCATGAAAAAACTGGGTAGAACGTCGGAGGAGATCACGGCCTGGCAGGTGTATCTGGAGAATTATCCCACCGGTGCATTTGCCCGGGCAACCGCATTCAACCTCAATGAAAAAGGCGTATTCGACTACCGGAACTATTTGATTGGCAGGCGGGCCGTCACCCTTAAAAAAATAGAATTTGAACCCTTTACAGCCATCCTGACACAAGATTCCAGGAAAACACTTGATTATCTCGGCGGTATTATCCGTCGTCAGAAAACCGATTTGTCCTGCCAGCTGGTTTATTACCAGGAAAACAACCTCGCACTCGCCGAAGCGCGCGTGAAGAGCGTTAAAAAGTATCTCCTTCGGAGGTACAGCAGTTTACCTTCAAACAAAATAAAGGTCGCCTGGTTCAAAACGCCTGAAAAGATCAAGGCTGGGAAAAAGGTGTATTACCTGAACGAATCCCTGAACCTGTTTACAACCAAATAGCCCTTGGCGTTGAATAAAAAATGTGACCGATTATCGACTGCCGTCGTATATCTCAATAAAACGAGTGCTGTTTCCGGCACGCCCCGTCATGACTGCCGTGACTTATG
>CAZKYZ010000009.1:0-23352 GCA_964557055.1 uncultured Desulfobacterales bacterium | reverse complement strand
TTCCTGGAGGCTAAAACTTGCGATCACATTTGGAGATCACATGTTTTTTTCAGGGCTCGAGACGTGGTGACATCTCCAAACACATCAACGCCTGGGAACACCGCTAAAAGATTGTGATATCTATATGTTGGGCGAAGATTCGGTATTCTCAATGAATCAAAAGCGAATATTTCCTTAATTTTTTGTAACCTTTTTTGAGTTCATCCGTTAAAAAAACGTATGAAAGAAACATGTCTTCAGATGGAAAGCTGGCCTATAAATAGGCCGTTAAATTAAATCATTACAAACTTAGAAAGGAAAAATTATGAAAAAAGTATTTGCAGCCCTGATTTCTTTGGCCCTTCTTATGAGTGTCGCTATCGCTCCAGTATACGCCGGAGGTGGCAAGGTTCAAGGTGACGATGGGCAAGGGACAGTCTCGCAAGGTGATAACGGCAGTGATGACGCATCTCCTGGTGACGACGCTATGGGTAATCAAGTAGACTAATTTGTAATGACTGCGTAGTTTACTGGCTCAACGATCTTAAATTTATTGCTGATTGCGGTATGTCTATGGTCAGAGAACAGGTTTATTGAACAACCTGTGTTTCAATAAATTTCACTATGTTAAAATTAAATGAAGGGCGTCGTAAAGCGCCCTTTTCTGTTTGGCGTGCATGGCGTGGGATATAAAATAGGCCCGGCGTACAGCTCCAACACATCAACGTTGTAGAGAGAGTTGGAGATGGTGCGATACCATTCTGTCAAACGAGGTTCTGCCTCACGTCTCAATTCTGTCAATTCATGCTTTTGCAGCGAAGCATGCGTTCCCTCACCTTTTCCAAACAATTGTATGAGGAATGCGGTTCCATCGGAAGGAGCCCACCGGTTTCGGATACGAAAGACCACTTTGACACGAATTAACAGCTCCGTGTGGTATTGTGTGTGATACAACATTCACGATAGAATCGTTACCACAAGAGCCAGGACCGTCTCCAAGCTTAAATGGTGCTTTCTTGCCTGGATGTCCCGGTTATGCGGCCTGCGTAAAAACGGCCATATTTTCCGTCAGCATGCTGCCGGCCATCAGGTCTTCCATAGCGGCCCGGTAATCACCATTGCCGATCTCCGGTATCAGGCTGCGGCGGTCAATCTCCCGCAGCACGGCAATGTTCTGCATCCTGGCGTCGGTAATGCCGGCATCGTGCACCGTGTAGACCTTTATGTTCCTTGTCCGGCAGTAGGCATTGATGGTCTCCTTTGCCAATATCGGCTCTTTGCCCAGACGCACGTCCAACGGCTGCCAGGTGGTATCGTAATAGATCAGGTCCCCACCGTCACACAGGGCCGATCCGGCAGCGCGCAGTGCTTCGTGCCGTTCCAGGGAGATTGCCAGATCCGCGCTGCCGGCCGGTATCAGAGGCGAGTGGGCCGGGGTGCCGATGCGGATCTGGGAAGCGACGATCCCCCCCCGCTGGGCCAGCCCGTGGGTATCGACACCGATTACCGTCTGCCCGGAATGATCCGCCGCCCGTAAAATAATCTCGCTGATCAGCCCGATGCCCTGGCCCCCGACACCCGTCAGATAGATATTGAATGCTTTCATGCTGGTCATCCGCTGCTGTTTTTGTTGGATGGTTTTTGGATGGCGGAAGACGGGCAGGTCTGTATACACGACCCGTCCCCGATGCACAGGTCCGGATTGGTATGAATGCTGCCGTCTTCACCTCTGGTAAACGTCGGGCAGGCAAACGTTTCGATGCAGTTGTAGATACGGCTGCAGGTTTGCTGGTCAATGCGGACCATCTTTGCCTCGTGTGCCGGTTTCCGTCGCTGTTCCCGTGTAAACTTCAGCATGCAGGGATGCCGGGCAATAACGACGCTGAAACCATTGGTTTTCAGGGCCTGCTCCATCAGCTCGGTCAGTTTGGCCTGCTGGTAGGTGTCGGTTTCAAAAATGTGCTCGATACCGAACCCCTCCAGCACGCTGCGAATCGGAATTTTATCGGTCTGCGCGTTGAAATTCCGACCGGCGGCGGCGTGATCCTGATGCCCGGTCATGGCGGTTGTTCCGTTTTCCATCACCACCAGCGTAATGTTATGCCGGTTGAAGAGCGCATTGATAATACCGGGCAGTCCGGCGTGGAAAAAGGTGGAATCCCCCAGAAAGGCGACCACCCTTCTGGTGTTGTTGAACAGCGAAAGACCGGCGGCCATTCCGGGGGAGGCCCCCATGCACATGAGCAGTTCGCCCACCTGGTAGGGCGGCAGATATCCGAGGGTATGGCATCCGATGTCCGCCACGGTAATATCGCTGTCCACCAGCGCTTTTTTAATGGCATGAAAGGCGCTGCGATGCCCGCACCCCGGGCACATCTGGGCGGGACGGGCGGTAACGTGCACGGGCGCCTGCGTGGTAGCCGCTTTTTCCGGCAGCAGGTCCTGCCAGGTGCGCATCATGATGTCACGGACCTTATCCGGGGTGTACTCCCCGATCCAGTCCTCATCGTCCATTTTGCCGATAAGGTCCACGTCTATCTTCTCGTCAAAGGCAATCGTCTTCACATCTTTTTCGAAACCGTCGTCCAGTTCTTCCAGGATCTTCACCGATTGATGAGACCTGAGAAATTGTTTGATCGTTTCTCTGGGAAGCGGGTACGCAAAACCGACCTTCAGGACATCCGGCGGTTCAGCGGTATCGGCGAGGACGTCCATCAGGGATAGAAAAGGAAGCCCCATGGTGATGACGCCCCTGCCCGGGTTGCCATTATCCAACATCCGGTTGTATTCCGGGCTGTCTGCCAATTCAGCCACCTGCGCCAGTCGCTTGAGGGCCAGCCGTTTTTTGGGGAACACCTCCGCTGTAAGCGGTATATAGGGGCCGTTTTTGGAATCGAAGCGGGGGGTGTTGTCTTGCGCTGCGGGTTGCCAGCCATCAAAGGAAACTTTCTGTTTGGCATGGCAGACATGGGTCGTCATTCGGAGGATAACAGGCATCTTCAGATCACGGCTCAGGTCGGCCGCCTGACGGTACATCCGGTAGGCTTCCGACGGATCGGCCGGTTCCAGAACGGGAGTATAGCTCATTCTGGCAAGATGAAGGTTGTCCTGCTCATTCTGGGAAGAGTTGGCCCCCGGGTCATCCCCCAGGATAATGACCATGCCGCCGATAATATTCATAAGGCTCAGCTGCACAAAGGTATCCGATGCCACGTTCAGTCCAACGCTTTTGAAAAAAACGGTGGAAAGGTGCCCGTTTACGGCGGCGCCGTATGCCACTTCGGTGGCCACTTTTTCGTTTACCGAAAATTCGAAATAAAAAGGGCGTTTTTCTGCCGGGATGGATTTAATGGCGGTGACAATCTCCGGTGTCGGAGATCCCGGATAGGAGGTTACCACTCGTGTGCCTGCTTCCACCATCCCTCGGACAAGGGCCGTATTGCCCATGACGATCTCGGCAAACGGGTTCTCGCGCAACAGCATTGACCCCATGCTTTTCATAATCGTATCCCTCCTTTTGAATGACGGATTGCATTATATAAATGCTGTAAATCGGAAATATTGTCAAATATTATGAATTCCCTACAATTTTTGCACGTTGTCGTCTCGATACCGGAATACGCCTTCGGCGGTGGGTTTCATACCGGCAAATATCCTGTTGCTCTTATAAAAAATAGATTATATTATGGTTGTTGATTGCATCCAGCGACGTTCTTATCGACGGGTATAGTGCCAATGTCACAAATACGATATCTGGCAGAAACCATTTCGCCCCGACCTCTTTCAGGATCCACGAACAGATTTTTCTCGCCGAACAGATATCCCGGATTTTGAGAAAATCTCCGGGTTAACAATACGAACAACGATCTTCCACATAAAATCATCCCATATAAACCCTGTCGTGTGAAAGGAGGCATATCATGATCCCAATAGAACTGTTGGATAGAGTCCAGGCGTTCCAGAAGCTGGACGACAAACAGCGTGCGAAGCTTCACATTTACTGCCACGAGCTCAAATATCGAATGGGCGACAAGCTCTTTAGCGAGAAAGATCCAGCTCGCCATTTATGGACGGTCATCGAAGGAAAGGTCGATCTCCGTTTCGAGATGCCGGACAATCGTCAGACAAATGCCGCGCACACGGTCACTTCTGTAAACCAGCGGCAGGAAGAAGACAAGACGACCAAAACACTTGGATGGTCCTGCTTTGTTCCACCCTACAAGATGAGACTTTCGGCGTATTGTGTTACCGAAACCTGCAGGATTATAAGGATCGAAAAGAATGATCTGCTACAGGCTTTTGAAGAAGATCCGCTCACGGGCTACCGTTTCATGACCTACATGGTGACTGTTGTGGGTTACCGCTTCCACCAATTCCAGGACCAAGTCGCCAAAACCACGGGTGAAAGCCTGATGAGCGGGTGGTAGGGATAGTAAGGTTCGCATCTCACCTTTTTTATTACAATTCGCTTTAGAACTTTGTTTACCTCAGCGTCGCAGCCATTTTAACTCTCTTCGCCATGCTTTTTATGCAAAGTTAGGGTTTACCAGCTTCTATTGGATAAATACGCAGGCTGACTGTGTACAAAAAACAAGATGGCTTTCATGATCTAAAGCCAGGAAAAAATATGCCCCAAAAAAATGTTGCGGGTTGGATGACCCAGCATTGCAGCAGGAAGTCGTATGCATGGGAACGCAGTTCGCCGTATCGAAATGAAAAAACAGGAAAACCGGTAGGAATATTCACCTATATCGTCCTCACTGCCATGCGGCTTATCTCCGATATTCTCATTGATCTGAAGAAAAAAAAGGGGGGGTTCAAGAAGCTGTCGCACGTTTAAACAAAAAAAATCCGCTTATCTTTTTGAAGGCAAACAAAAAGGTTTGCCCAGCGCTGCGAGTCACCGGACAGTGGAAGGCACGCCCCGGCGCGGCTTTCACTGGTACGGTGGACTCGGCTTGTTGGCCGGTCTTCCCTCTCTGCCACGGTCTTCGATGGAGACTCTGTTCTTCCCCATTTGTTTCGAGCGGTACATCTGTTCATCCGCTGCCTGAAGCGCCTGGTCAAACGGCGGGTACGGAGGGTGAATCACCACCGCGCCGATGCTTACCGTAATGGGCCACCCACGCGCCTTTGCACGATAGATTACCGCATCGCAGACCTTCTGAAGCACCGCAGCGGAACCCACACGCGAAGTCTCTGGCAAGAAGACCGCAAACTCATCCCCCCCCAATCGAGCCAGAAGGTCCGTATGGCGTATTGACTCAGTGAGGACAGTGGCAACGGCACGCAGTACCGCATCCCCCTCAGCATGGCCAAGTGTATCGTTCACGCGTTTGAAGTTGTCCAAGTCGAGATAGGCCAGACACGTGCTGTGCCCATGCCGGTTGGCGATGTTCCACAAGACACGTGTTTCTTCGATGAACCCCTTCGTATTCCTGAGGCCCGTTAGGGCGTCGATCCTGGCATTCTCTATCTCTCGGGTCAGGTGTCGACGCTGAGATGCGAGAAGATGCGCAACGATGGCGAAAAAACCAAACCTGGCGGTGGCATTCCAGAAAGGGATAAGTGCGTAACTGTACTGATGCGCAGATGTGACATCGACAAGAAGCCAGACCATTGACGCAACCAACGCCATCGCAAGGCCGGCCTTTCGTTTTCCGTACCATGACGCCATGCCGACGGGCACCAGATAGAAGATGGAAAAGGACAATTCGTAACCGGATGCGTGATCGATAGAACCGAGAACGCCAATGAGCCCGACGCAGGAGGCCCCAAGTACGCGCGGCGGCAAGCGCCCCAGGATTCTGTCGATAGCCTTGATCATCTCTTCACGCCTTCGGCGGCCAACATTATTATTCAGTGGAAAACTCGTGAGCAACGGAAAATCATTACAAATATTGACGCTAAATTTTAGTTTTTCTTCAAGTAACACACCAGATCATGTTTTTTTATACGCTATAACTTCCTGATAGATCAAGAAATATAATTGTTTTCATATTACATTTCCTGTATCGATAAAATCTATCGTACTTGAGTGCACTCCTTTTACCCTATAGTTGCATAAAAAACATGGCGAAGAGCGTTAAGGTGTCTAAAAATATGGTAAAAACAGAACATTTGCAACCCGATCAGGACTTTACCGCGGGTGAGTATAAGGATCTTGTCTGTTTTACGCCATGTTTTTTACCCTGCGGGAAAGCCGGAGAGCGCGATCCTTTGTTGCCAAGGGATCGCAGTACACCAGCTTTGAAAAAAACCGAGATACGAAAGGAATGGTATAAGTGGTTGTAGACAAAAACGTTCGGGTTAGCGAACCGCATATACTTTCAATTTCCGCCGCAGGGTATTGAGGCCGATTCCAAGAATCCTGGCTGTTTTGGACTTATTTTTGTCGGTTAACTGAAAAACATTCATGATATGCTCTTTCTCTATATGCGCCAGCGTCACCATCGTCTGGTTTTGGGGCGACGGTCCGGAAATATCGACGGTCCCTTTGGTCACATCTTTCGGAAGGCATCGGAGACTCACCGGCTTACCCTGGCAGAGATTCACAGCCGACTGGATCATCGACTTCAATTCCCGGATATTGCCTGGATAGTCGTATGCCATCAATGCTTTCATGGCGTTTTCCTCAATGGTACAGCTATTGCCCGGTCCACAGTAGTCCTTGAGGAAGCGGTCGATCAACAACGGAATGTCTTTCTTTTTCTCCCGCAGCGGGGGCAGGTGCAGCCATCCGCCCCGGATGCGGTAGTAGAGGTCCTTTCGAAACATCTTTGCCGCCATCAGTTTTTCCAGATTCTCGTTGGTGGCCGCGATAAAGCGCACATCCGCCTGCTGGTGTTGATTGGCCCCGACCTTAACATATTCTCCGTCCTGCAGGACGCGCAGCAGCTTGCCCTGCAATTCCATGGGCAGCGTCCCGATCTCATCCAGGAAAAGGGTGCCGCCCTCGGCCTGCTGCAGATAACCGTTGCGATCCTGCTGGGCTCCCGTGAAAGACCCCCTGGTGTGCCCGAAAAATTCCGATTCAAACAGGCCGGGGGAAACGGATGCCATGTTCACAGGTGTAAAACCATATTTCGATCTTGGGCTGGCGCAGTGGAGCGCCTTGGCGAGCAGCTCCTTGCCCGTTCCGCTTTCCCCGGTAATCAGCACGGGAACATCGCTCTGGGCATGCAATTCCGCTTCTTTTAATATATTGAACATTTTGCGCGACCGCGTGACGATCGGTTTAAAGGTATCGGCATAGACCAGTTTCGGAAACGCGTCCCTCTTTTCGATATCCAGGATATCGAGCAGCCGTTTTCGCTCCAACGCCCGCTCCATGGAAAGGGCGAGGGTATCCCGGGAAACCGGTTTGACCAGATAGTCATAAGCGCCCCGGCGCAGGCACTCGATGGCCACGCGCACATCGTTGACCGCCGTTATCATAATGCATTCCGTGGTGGGACCGGCGTTTTTCAGATGCTCCAGCAGCTGCATCCCGTCCATTTCCGGCATGGTCATATCAATAAAGGCCAGGTCGAAAATGTTACCTTTGTCAAACAAAGCGGCGGCCCGGACCGGGGAATCCTCCGTAGTGACATTGCCAAACCCGATCCGCTTCAGTTTGGCTTTCATCATCAGAAGAAAATCGGGATCGTCATCCACCACCAGAACCTGATTGTTGCGCATACTGCCTCCACGTTCATGCCCCATTTATAGGCCAAAATGAACCATGCCATTTTGGCCTATAATATATAAACCATTTGTTTTTTCAATCTTTTTTCACTTCACAGGTCCATTTTGGCATAGCCATTTTTGTATATCCACAGCGCCACGCCGTCTCATCCCGAGGCATTTGTTATATATAATACTGTATTCACTCGATTTAAATTAATTCACAAGCGCCTGGCACAAGGCTTGCTCAAACAGACCGTAACTGTATCGAAACCATCATTTTCATAATTCTCTTCCCCGCAGCGTGCCTGGTGCCGGCTGGTGCGGGTATCCATGGGAACACAACGGTTTGTAAAACAACATGACAATCATCCACCTGAAAAAAGGATCGGCCATGAGCCTGAAACAAACATTGAAGACAGGGAGATTTGCGGTTTTGGCAGAAATGGAGCCGCCCAAGGGTGTCAACGTTTCCACAATGATCGAAAACGCCATGAAAGCCAGGGGGCGGGTGGACGCTTTCGTGGTGCCGGAAATGAGCAACGCCGTGATGCGCATGAGTTCGCTCGGCGGGGCCATGATTTTGCAATCAAAAGGCCTTGAAACCGTCATGCAGGTCAATTGCCGGGACCGCAACAGAATCGCCCTTCAGGCCGACCTCCTGGCCGCCGCCGGCTGCGGGATCGGCAATGTCATGGCGGTCACCGGAGAAGACCCGGGCTTCGGAGATCATCATCGGGCACGGTCGGTGTACGACATCGACCTGCTGGAACTGCTCAACACGGTAAAATCCCTGCAGAACGGCAGGGATATGGCCGGCATTGAACTGGACGGTTCTCCCGATTTCCTGGTGGGTTCGAGCACCATCGCAGGTTCGCGGGGGATGTCCAATGAGCTGGAGTTGGAAGAAATTCGCAAAAAAGTGGACGCCGGGGTGGAATTTTTCATTACACCGCCGTTGTTTGATCTTCAGGATTTAAAAACATTTCAGGCAAAGCTGGACACGAAGAAGGTACATATTATGCCCACCGTTGTTCTGCTCAAATCCCTCGGCATGGCCCGGTATATGTCCCGCAACATGGAGCATATCCATATCCCCGAGGACCTGATCCAGCGTATCCAGAAAGCTGCCGATAAAGTGCGCGAGTGCACCCGTATCGCCATAGAAATGATCTCCGCACTGAAACGGGAGAGGGTCAGCGGCGTCATGCTCACCACCATCGGATGGGAACACAAACTTCCGGAAATACTCGAAAAGATATGAGGACGGGAAATATGCAAAAACAAACCGAGGCACACGAAGATAAGTCTGTTGCGCAAAGCAATGCAGCACCCACCGGGGCGGTCATGGTGGTCGGCGGCGGCATCGCCGGGATGCAGTCGGCCCTGGATCTGGCCAACTCCGGCTACTATGTCTATCTGGTGGAAAAATCATCCGCGATCGGCGGGCTGATGTCGCAGCTTGACAAGACCTTTCCCACCAACGACTGCGCCATGTGAATTATTTCACCGAAACTGGTCGAGGTCGGCCGGCACCTGAACATCGAACTCCTCACCGGGACGGAACTGCTCGGCCTGGAAGGAGAACCGGGCAGCTTCAAAGCCCACATCAACCAACAAGCGCGCTTCGTGGACCTGGCGAAATGCACCAGCTGCGGGGAATGCAGCAAGGTTTGCCCCATCGACACGCCCAATCTCTATGATGAAGGTCTCTCGCAGCGTAAGGCCATTTTCAAGCAGTATGCCCAGGCGATCCCCGGAGCGTTTGCCATCAACAAAGCGGGTACGGCTCCCTGCCGGGTCACCTGCCCGGCGCATGTCAGCGTCCAGGGGTATATCGCCCTGATCAATGCGGGTAAGTACCGGGAGGCCCTGGTGCTCTTCAAAAAAGACCACCCCTTTCCCGGTGTCTGCGGTCGGGTCTGCCACCATCCCTGCGAGTCGGCCTGCACCCGCAACGGGGTTGATCAGTCACTGGCTATCCAGTACCTGCACCGTTTCCTGGCGGACTGGGAACGGGAGTCCGGCCAATGGTACACCCCGGAAATCAAGCGGCAACGCAAGGAAAAGGTTGCCGTTATCGGCTCCGGCCCTGCCGGCCTGACCTGTGCTTATTTCCTGGCCATTGAAGGCTACCAGGTAACGGTTCTGGAAAAACTCCCCGTCCTCGGCGGCATGCTCACCGTCGGAATTCCGGCGTACCGCCTTCCCCGCGATATTATCGAATCTGAAATCGATGTCATGAAGCGGCTCGGTGTCGCATTTAAAACCAATGTGGAAATCGGCAAAGATGTCACCATTGCCGACCTGAGAAACGATGGGTATAAAGCGTTTTTCCTTGGCATCGGGTCACACGAATGCAAGTTCCTCGGAATTGAGGGTGAAGACCTGGCGGGTGTATACCCGGGGGTTGATTTCCTGCGGGAATTCAATCTGGGAAACGAAATATCCCTGGGAGACCGGGTGGCCGTGATCGGCGGCGGCAATGTGGCCATGGACTCCGTCCGCACGGCCCTCCGGACCGGTTCCAGCAATCCCTTTGTCATCTATCGCCGCAGCGAGGCCGAAATGCCGGCCAGCGAAGACGAAATTGCCGAATGCCGCGAAGAGGGTATCGACATACAGACCCTGACGGCCCCCATCCAGATCATCGGTGAAAACGGAAAAGTGAAGGCCGTCGAGTGTATCAAAATGGAGCTGGGCGAACCGGACGAAAGCGGCCGCAGGCGGCCGGTGCCGGTGACCGGATCGGAGTTCATCGTTGCGGTCGATACCGTAATTCCGGCCATCGGCCAGGAATCCGACTGGGCCTGCCTGACGGATGATTGTGCCTGCACCCTGAGCGACTGGGGCACCATGAAAGTCGACCCCGTCAGCCTGCAGACCAGCGACCCGGATATCTTTGCCGGCGGCGACGCTGTCACCGGACCGGCCACTGTGGTGGAAGCCATTGCCGCCGGTCGGGAAGCGGCCATCTCCATCGACCGGTTCATAAACGGTGAAGACCTGGCAAAAAACCGCCAGCCGACCTGGAAGGCTGTAGAGGATATCGACACGGAGGGCGTGGCTTCCATTCCCAAAAATCAGATGCCGCACCTCGCCGTTAAAGATCGGACCGGCAATTTCAACGAGGTCCAGTTGGGGTACGACCGGGAAACGGCCGTGGCCGAAGTCGCGCGTTGCCTGGAATGCGGCGTTTGCTCGGAGTGCTACCAGTGTGTGGACGCCTGTCTGGCGGAAGCCATTGACCATGGGCAGCAGGCCGTTGACAAGGAGATCGCCGTCGGGTCCGTTGTTCTGTGTCCCGGCAGCGAGCCTTTCGACCCTTCCGGAATGGAGCAGTTCTACCACTACAACAGCAACCCCAACGTGCTCACCAGCCTTGAATTCGAGCGTATTCTAAGCGCTTCCGGGCCCACCATGGGGCACCTGCAAAAGCCTTCCGACAAAACGGAACCGAAAAAGATCGCCTGGCTGCAGTGCATCGGCTCGCGGGACACCAACCGCTGCAACAACGGGTACTGTTCGTCGGTATGCTGCATGTATGCCGTCAAAGATGCCATGATCGCCAAAGAACATGCCCACGGCGAGATGGACTGCGCCATTTTCAACATGGATATTCGTACATTTGGAAAAGAATACGAGAAGTACTACCTCCGCGCCAGGGACAAAGCCGGTGTCCGCTTCGTAAAGGCAAGGGTGCATACCATCGATGAGGTCGGCCCGAACAGGGATCTGCGTATCCGCTACTACGACGACGGGGGCGAACTGAAAGAAGAGCTGTTCGATATGGTCGTGCTCTCGGTCGGCCTTCAAATCCCGGCTTCCACTGTTGATCTCGCCAAAAGAATCGGGGTGAAGCTGAATCATTACAACTTCGCTGAAACGGAACCGTTCGCACCGGTGGAAACATCCCGGCCGGGCGTTTATGCCTGCGGTGTCTTCCAGCAGCCCAAGGACATCCCCACCTCGGTCAGCGAGGCCAGCGCTGCGGCCTGTCTGGCCGGAAAACGGCTGAGTGCTGCCCGCAACACATTGACCCGAAGTGTTGAACGACCGGAAGAAATCGATGTGGCCGGTGAGGATCCGAAAGTCGGCGTGTTTGTCTGCAACTGCGGCATCAATATTGCGGGAGTGGTGGATGTCGCCGCTGTGCAGGAATATGCCGCCGACCTGCCCGGTGTCGTATTCGCCGGACAGAACCTCTTCACCTGTTCGCAGGATTCACAGGAGCAGATGAAAACGATCATTGCGGAGCAGGGCCTCAACCGGATTGTTGTGGCTGCCTGCACCCCCAAAACCCACGAAGGTATCTTCATGGACACGCTGGAGGCCAGCGGATTGAATAAATATCTTTTCGAAATGGCCAATATCCGCAATCAGAATTCCTGGGTGCATGCCGACAATCCCGAACTGGCCACGCAAAAGGCCAAAAGCCTTGTAAAAATGGCCGTGGCCCGGGCCGCCAAACTCCGTCCCCTGCAGGAAAAGGTAATACCGGTCAACCAGCGGGCACTGGTGATCGGCGGCGGGGTGGCCGGGATGAACGCCGCCCTGGGGCTTGCCGACCAGGGATTCGAAGTTGTCCTGATTGAAAAAGAAGCCAAACTGGGCGGAATGGCCAACCGGCTCAGTAAAACCATCGAGGGTGCCGATATCGGACTGTATCGCGAAGCGCTCATTGCAAACGTCAACGGGCATGAAAACATCCAGGTTTTAACGCGGTCGCTGATTGTAGGCTTCTCCGGATTCAAAGGAAATTTCACCACCGAAGTCCTCGTGGGCCCGGGTATGTATGAAAGAAAAATCGACCATGGCGTCGTTATCCTGGCAACCGGTGCGACGGAATATAAACCGGTGGAATATGAATACGGCCGCAGCGAGAAGGTGATGACCCAGGTGGAGCTGACCGAACATCTCAACAGCGGTGCGGCTGGAAATGTTGATCAGGTGATCATGATTCAGTGCGTTGGTTCCCGCAACGAAAGCAACCCCAACTGTTCGCGGATCTGCTGCCAGAGTGCCATCAAAAATGCCATTCACATTAAAAAGCAAAACCCGGATGCCCAGGTATGTATCCTCTACCGGGATATCCGAACCTACGGGCTCCTGGAAGATTACTACAAGGAAGCCCGGGATCTGGGTGTTCTTTTCTTCCGATTCGAAGCCGACGACCCGCCGGTGGTGGCAATAACCGAAACGGGGCTAACCGTCCGGTTCAAGGACCATGTACTGCAACGAACCATTGAAGCGACCCCGGACATCATCGCCCTCAGTGCCGGAATGGTTGCCGAGGATACGGAAGAACTCGCTTCCATCGTCAAGCTGGCCCGAACGGCGGAAGGCTATTTCATGGAGGCGCACGTTAAACTGCGGCCGGTCGACATGGCCACGGAGGGCATCTTTGTCTGTGGTACCGCTCACAGCCCCAAATTGATGTCCGAATCGATTTCCCAGGCCTTTGCGGCAGCTTCACGGGCGACCACGTTTCTGGCCCAGCCGCAGCTGACGCTCTCCGGCGTCACGGCAGTGGTCAACCCGGACCTGTGCGCCGCCTGTCTGGTCTGTGTCCGGTCCTGCCCATACGGTGTTCCCAGAATCAACGAGGATGGTGTCAGTGAAATCGATGTGGCCCTGTGCCATGGGTGCGGCGTATGTGCCGCCGAATGCCCGGCCAAAGCAATCGAACTGAACTGGTATGAAGATGAACAGCTGCTATGCAAGGTAGAGGCCTTGCTGGAAGGTGTCATTAATAGATAGCGTCTATCCGTAAACGGTGTCTTTCGGCCCGGAGCAGCGGTTTTGCTCTTTTGAAACAATGGCAAAGTGGAGGCTTTCATGAGTGCTGAATTTGAACCGATTATCATTTCATTCTGCTGCAACTTCTGAGGGTACACGGCTGCGGACCTGGCAGGTTCCATGCGGTTGCAGTACTCCTCCGGTATCAAAATCATTCGCGTCCCCTGTACCGGCAAAGTTGACGTCCTGCACATTCTGCGATCTTTTGAAAAAGGCGCCGACGGTGTCTATGTGGTCGGGTGCATGGAGGGTGACTGCCATTTTAACAGCGGCAATTTCAGGGCTCGCAAACGGGTGGAACAGGCCCGTAAGATTCTGGAGACCATCGGAATCGGAGGGGATCGGGTTCAGATGTACAACCTGTCCTCCAGTGAAGGCCCCCGGTTTGTCCAGTATGCCGAAGAAATGGATGCCAAAATCCGGGAACTGGGGCCCAACCCCATTAAACTGGCGAAAGGGAAAGCGGCATAAGCCGCCTCACCACAAGGAGGTTTTATGATTGTCGCCGATAAAAAGCCGATCGAAGAAATTATTGAGTTTATTAAAAATTATGAAAGGATCCTGATCCTGGGCTGCAACGAGTGCGTTACGGTTTGCGAATCCGGCGGCAAGAAGGAAGTCGGCATTCTGGCCTCCGCATTACGCATGTATTTTCTCAACCAGGGCAAAGAGGTTCGTATTGACGAAATTACCCTGGAGCGGCAGTGCGATCATGAATACCTGGATGAGATCGTAAACCAGATCGACCAGTACAATGCGATCGTGTCGCTGGCCTGCGGTGTAGGGGTACAGTTTTGCGCCGAAAAATACACCAAGACCCCTGTCTTTCCAGGGGTCAACACCTGTTTTTTGGGCGTCACGGAGGAAAGAGGCCTTTGGACCGAACGGTGCCAGGCGTGCGGCCAGTGTATTCTGGCGCGCACCGGCGGTATCTGTCCGGTTTCCCGTTGTGCCAAGCGGGTGTTAAACGGCCCCTGCGGCGGATCCAGCGGAGGGAAATGCGAAATCAACAAGGACGTGATTTGCGCATGGCAGCTGATTATCGATCGTCTCCGGTCACTGGATCAGCTTGACACGTATGAGGAACTCAGCCCCTTGAAGGATTGGTCCACAGACAGAGCCGGGGGGCCTCGAAAAGTCATCAGGGAGGATCTGCAGCAATGAAAACAAAAACACCGAGCAGACTGGAAAAAGTATTGGCGGCAGGGCACCTCGCCGTAACCTCCGAGTGCGGCCCGCCCAGGGGAAGCGACCCCGAGGTGATCATCCGCAAAGCCAACCTGATCAAAGACCATGTCGACGCCGTGAACATTACGGACAACCAGACATCCGTCACACGGATGTGCAGCCTGGCCGCCTGCATCCGGCTCAAGCTGATGGGCCTGGATCCCATCCTGCAGGTGGTCACCCGGGACCGCAACAGGATCGCCCTGCAGAGCGACATCCTGGGTGCCGCCTCTTTCGACATTTACAACATTCTCTGCCTTTCCGGCGATCACCAGAGCTTTGGGGACTGCGCCGGCGGCCAGAACGTTCACGACATTGATTCCATGCAACTCCTGCAGACGGTTCGCCACATGAGGGATAACGGAAAATTTTTAGGCGGCGACGACATCAAACGCCCCCCGCAGATGTTTGCCGGTGCAGCCGCCAACCCGTTCGCCGACCCGTTTGAAATCAGAGTCCCACGGTTGGCCAAGAAGGTGGCAGCAGGGGCGGAATTCATCCAGACCCAGTGCATTTACAACCTTGACAGGTTCGAACAGTGGATGAAAGCCGTCTGTGACCGCGGTCTGCACGAAAAAGTGAGTATTCTGGCCGGTCTGACGCCTTTCAAGACCGCCGGCATGGCAAAGTATATGAAAAACAGGGTGCCCGGGATGGACGTCCCCGACGATGTGGTCAAGCGCATGGCGGACACCCCCAAGGAAAAGCAGCCCGAGGAAGGCATTAAAATCTGCATCGAATCCATTGAACGCCTGAAAAGTGTCAAAGGTGTCCGCGGATTCCATATCATGGCCATCGAGTGGGAAGAAAAAGTACCCGAAATTGTCGAAAAATCGGGCCTGTACCCCAGGCCTGCCGTAGCGTAACCCCGGCGTTGCCTAAAAAACGTGACAAATATTGTTAACATTTTGATAATATTACTTAATAAAAGATTTAACGACAGGGTTTATCCAAATACCGGATCATTTAAACCTGATTGAATTAGGAAGGGAGGGAACCATGAGCGAACCAAAAAGAATCCTGATAGTGGATGACGAACCGGATTTCTGTGCAATTGTTCAAGGCCAGCTGGAAAAAGAAGGATACCTGGTGGAGCTGGCTTACAACGGCGTAGAGGGCCTCGAGAAAGTAAAAAGCAACCCGCCGGATGCCATCGTCCTGGATGTCATGATGCCGGAAAAAGACGGCTACGCCGTCTGCCGGGAATTAAAGTCGGATGCCGGCACGGCCGATATCCCGATACTGCTCCTGACGGCGGTTGCCTCACATGTAACCTCAACACGCTATTCGCATGCCGACGGCATGAACACGGAAGCGGACGACTACATCGCCAAACCGGCATCGGCCGATGAAATCTGCAAATCCCTGGCAGCGCTGCTGGGATAGGCAGCCGGCCCTGCCGGATAACGGGGTTATACAAAACCCATTTCAGTTGCCGCCGGCGGCGTTCGGCAAAAGCTGTTCGGTGACGGTTATCGACAGCTTGACCTGACCGCGCCGGCCGATAGCCGACGCTTTGCGCCCGAACGCTTGATTGCTGGTTTTTCAATCAATACAAAGCGCCCTTTACCCGTAAAAGGAGTACACCATGCCCACCGAGGTAATTCAGCTGAAAAAAGGGAAGAGCAGTATTTTTAAAGACAAGGTAATGAGCCTTCTTCCGGATGGCGGAAACCTGAACCTCTGTTTGACCTGCGGGCTGTGCGCTTCAGGGTGCCCGGCCACGGGGCTCGAAGGTATGGACCCCAGGAAATATCTGCGCCTGGCGGCTCTGGGCTTGGATGATGAATTGCTTTCCTGCAACTGGGCCTGGATGTGTACCATGTGCATGCGCTGCATCCACGCCTGCCCCATGAAAATCAATATCCCCCAGCTGGTGTTCAATGTCCGCAGTAACTGGCCGAAAGAGAACCAACCCAAGGGCATCCGCGGTTCCTGCGAAATGGCCTTTAAAAATGATACCTGCTCGGCCATGGGAGCCACGGTGGAAGATTTCCAGTTCGTTGTGGAAGATGTTCTGGAAGAATACCGTGAAGCCCAACCGGAATTCAAAGAGATGCGTGCGGACATTGATCGACAGGGTGCCGAATTCTTTTTGAACCAGAATTCACGGGAACCCGTCACAGAGCCGGATGAAATGGTCCCGCTGTGGAAGATCCTCCATCTAACGGGTGCGGATTGGACGTACGGATCCAAAGGATGGGCGGCTGAAAATTACTGTCTCTTCTGCGCCGACAACGAACTGTGGGAAAAAAATGTGCGCATCAAGGCCGAAGCGGTCGATGCCCTCGGGTGCAACGTCTTGCTCAATACCGAGTGAGGCCACGAATTTTTTTCCATCCGGGTCGGATTGGATAAATTCAAGATCGAGCACAAGTTTGAACTGAAAAGCATCATTGAGTACTATGCCCGGTGGATTCGGGAAGGCAAACTAAAGGTAAACGCGGACTGGAACAAGGACATTCGGGCGACGTTCACGGTTCAGGACCCCTGTCAGCTAGTCCGCAAATCTCTGGGAGACCCTATTGCCGAAGAACTGCGCTTTGTCGTCAAGTCGGTGGTGGGAGAGGAAAATTTTATCGACATGACCCCCAATCGCTCCAATAATTTCTGCTGCGGGGGCGGCGGCGGTTTTCTGCAGTCCGGATTTCCGGAAGCGCGCCGGCATTACGGTCGGTTGAAATATGAACAGATCAACGCTACCGGGGCCGACTACTGCATCACGCCCTGCCACAACTGCCATTCTCAGATTCACGATCTTCAGGAGCATTACGGCGGAAAATACCACTCCGTACACCTTTGGACGCTGATCTGTCTTTCTCTGGGGATACTCGGGGAGAACGAACGGGAATACCTGGGACCGGATCTGGTGGATGTATTGCCGTATCCATAGCGAAAACAGCCGTTCGACAGCATCACTGAAGCAGTCGCATATCTTCGGCATGATCTTTATAAACGTGGTTTCAAAACCGTATGAAAATTTATTGCATCCTCAGCGATGAAAGGGCTTACCGGTCCCGCTCTCCGGCCATGTTTACCGCCGTGCTGAAACGGATGGGGATCAACGGCGCCTATGTCCCCTTCAAAGTCGCTCCGCAACATATCGGCCAGGCCCTGCAGAGCCTTCGCATCCTGAATATTGCCGGGGCCAACGTCACCGTGCCCTACAAAGAATCGGTCATCCCCCACCTCGATGTCCTTTCTGAAGGCGCCAACGTAATCGGCGCCATCAACACCATCGTTCGCAACGGAAAGGAGTTGAAAGGCTACAACACCAACGCCATCGGGTTCATGGACGCTCTCAATAGCATCGACTTTGACCCGGAAGGCAAGTCGGCCCTGATCTTCGGCAGCGGCGGCGCAGCCAAGGCTGTGGCCTTTATCTTCAACTGGCTCCGCACAAAAGCCATTTACGTCACCGGCAGGAATCCTGTCAAAATCGAGTCCCTGGTAAACCGATTCGGCGGTACGGCTATCCCGCTGTCCGAACTCGTATTACGGATTCCAAAAGTGGACATTATCGTGAACGCAACATCCGTATCCAGCGCAATAGAATCATCGGAACTGGCTGACCTGCTTGAACGGCTGGAACCTGTCGGATGCGAAATGATCATGGACCTTAACTACGACCGCCCGGAAAATATCTGGGAACGGCTGGCCCGCCGCAAAAAAATCCGCTTTATCGATGGGTTCCTGCCCCTGGCCTACCAGGCCAGAAGAACCTTCGCCCTCTGGACAGGCATGCAGGTGCCCCCCGAAGAATTTTTGAAAGCCGTCGATCGATAAGGCCGACAGCTGTACAGCTCACTCCTTAAATAAATTTTTACAGATAGTGTTTTGACAAAAGCGCTACAATATGATAATTACCCCATTTAATTCATTAAGTATTGGATGTAACAGTAAAAAGTATGATTTCAGTCACATATTTTTTTCCGTTGGATCCCGGTAGACGAATAGACGAAATAATATTTTGCTGCATGCATGCGCACGTCGTTGATGGGGGGGGGCGCCGTTATCATGACAAACAGTTCTGTCCGTGATGCCCGGACCTGGGCAGGATGGGCACATACTGCCGGACGCCAGTATAAACACAACAACACCCCTTTTTGCCCCATAAACGTCTTTTTTTGTAAGGCGGAACATCCTCACCGCAGACAGGCATGAATGCATTGGGTTGTTCTACAACCGTTGGGAAAGGGAAGTACATGTACACTGCCTTGCATTCCATTGTCGGTCCTCTGGTACGAAACCAGGAAACCGGAATTTTAAGAATTACCCACCATTATCGCGGCAATGGAAATATCTACTTCAAAGATGGACAGATAGACGGAATCCAGACGGGTGACCTGTCCGGTGCTCCGGCCGCTCGAGCCCTGGCGGCGTGGATGAGTTTTTCAACCGAATTTAAAAAAACCCATTATGCCAACATTTCCCAGGTTCGCGGTGTCGATGCCGAAGGTTTTCTGGAACTGCTGGAGAAGATGGAACCGCTTGTGCTGGATATTGCAAAAGTTATCCCGGGTAACGAAGCGATATTCAAAACCCTGGCACACCGCTTAAGCGGGGAACGCTCCTTCACCCAGAAAGAGCTGCAAATCGTGATGGCCCTGGACGGCAATGCAACCGTGCAGGAGGTTGTCGTGGAATCCGGCATGGCGGAGTTTGAAGTTCTCTATGTTATCAAAAAGTTTTGTGACACCAAACTGACAAAGATGTGGTATATGCCCGCTGCCGAATTGTCGGCCTGAGAAAAATGAGGCGTCGGCTGAAAAAACAGGCCGGCACCCTCTGATGGAGGCCGCCCAAATTCTCCTCCTGTAAAACGGGAGACCTCCGCAAGTCCGCAGAAAAGGGTTTTCACGACCCGCTGATGGTGGGAATCAGAACCGTAAACTTGCTCCCATGGCCCGGTTCACTCTCCAGTTCGATCATCCCGCCGAGTGAATCCACCAGTTCCTTTACGATGGGCAGCCCCAATCCGGTACCGGTAATAAAGCGGGTCTTATCGTTTTTCACACGATAAAACCGTTCGAATATCTTCTCGGTATCTTTTGGCTCGATGCCGAAACCGTTATCGGCCACCTGTACCCGAATATTGATGCCGGCCATGTCCACCGACACCGTGATGGTTCCCCCTTCCGGGGAATAGGTAATGGCGTTTGTGATCAAATTGCCGAAAATACTCTCCAGCGCAATGGGATCGGCTTTAATGGCCGGCAGCGAATCCTGCCGCACGTCCAGGCGGAGGGTCTGATGCTTGGCATCGGAACGGGCGGAGAGGAACGCGACAATATCCTTGAGCTGTTCATCGATCCGAACAGGCTTTTTTTCGGCACAGATGTCGCCTTCTTCGATCCGCGACAGGTCCAGCAGGTCGCTGATCAGGGAAATCAGGCTGTAGGTTTTCTCCTTTGCCCGGGTCAGGATCTGGGTATCGCTTTCCGGTATGGCCTCGACCATATCGCGGAGGACGAAAGCAATCTGTTCATGGATGGTGGAAAGCGGTGACCGTAATTCATGGGACACCTTGGCCACGAATTCGGATTTGAGCCGATCCAGGACTTTTATGGCGGAAATATCCGTCAGACTGACAACGGCCCCAAGGCACTGGCGTCTCTCCCCCAGTACCGGGCGCCCAATGGCCACAAAATATTTCCCGCCGGATGTCGAAAACTCATATTCAGGAATATCGTCAAAATCGATATGCTGCCCTCGCGAAATTTCCATTACCAGGTCACAAAGTCCACTGTCCTGAATATACGCATCGAGCTTCTTTCCGGCAGCAGTTTCCTTTGGCAGTTTCAGCAATTCCTTGAAGGCCGGATTGATCAGAACAACCTGCCCGGTGCTGTTGGTCACCAGTGTGCCGATGGGCAACGATTTGAGAATGGTGTGGATTCTGCTTTTTTCCGTATCCAGATCCGCCAGCGTCCGCCGTCGTTCTTCTTCCAGAAGAGCTTTCTGCCGGGACAGTCGTATCTTCTCCCAGGCCCGATTGACGACAATCCTCACCTGATCGGGTTCAAACGGTTTGGGAATAAAATCATAAGCCCCCTGTTTCATGGCCTCGATAGCGGTTTCCACGGTTGCAAAACCGGTGATCACAACCACCAGGATGGACGGATACCCTTCCCGGATGCGCTGCAGGACCTCCATACCATCCAGCCCCGGCATTTTCATATCCAGCAGCACGATGGCGATATCCTCCTTCTTTAGAATATCCAGCCCTTCCTCTCCCCGGGAAGCCTTAAAAACCCGGCAGCCCATGCGGGTGAGAATCCTTTCGGAACCGTCCCGGATATCCCTTTCATCATCAACCACCAAAACACGGACATCTTCGTCTTCAATCTTGATCATGTATTGTCTCCGCTGTCTTCCATTTCCACCGGCAAATCTATGGTAAATGTCGTGCAGCCTTCTCTTCCGCAGGCCGCCTTGATCTCACCGTTGTGATTTTTTACAATTCCGTAAACAAGGCTCAGGCCGAGACCGGTTCCCTGGCCTTCCTCCTTGGTCGTAAAAAATGGTTCAAAAATCTTCGGCAAGGCCTCCTCGCAGATCCCCGGCCCTGTGTCGGATATCTCAATCCTGATGGTACCCGCTTCTTCCCCTGGTTTTGTCTGTATCCGCAATTCTCCCTTGCCGGCCATGGCCTGGGCGGCATTTAATATGATATTCATCAGCATGTGATTGATCTGCTGGATGTCACAGTGTACCAAGGGCAGATCAGCGCAAAGCTGTTTTTCAATGACAATATTTTGAAAAAGAATTTGCCGTTCCAGCAGGAAAATAGTTCTCTCAATGGCCCGGTTGATGTTGCTGGGCTGCATCAGTTGCCGTGTCTGCCTTGCAAATTCCAGCAATTCCTTAACGGTGTCCTTGCACCTTTCGGCATCTTTGAGGATCCGATCAAGATCATTGCGGAGGCCCTCTTCCAGTTCGTATTCTTCCAGTATCAGTTTGGCATAAAGGGTAATACCGCCCAGGGGGTTGTTAAGCTGGTGAGCAACCCCGGCGGCCAACTTTCCAAGGGATGCCATTTTTTCCGCCTGCAGCAATTGGATCTGGGTTTTTTCCAGCTTTTCCTTCATTTGCAGCTGTTCACGCATATCGTGAAAAAACCCCACCGTGGCCACTTCCCGGGAATCCTCGTAGACGATAGCGGCATTAAGGCTGATGGGAACCGCCTCGGCATCTCTATCCAGGATTTCCAACTGGCAAAATTTCATTTTACCGCTTCCCCCGAATTCTTCACTGCGAAGCTTTCGCATGACTTCGTAGGCCTCATTCTGCGGATAGATATCGCGGATGTTGAGACTCTCCAGCGCCTCTGTTTCCGTGTAGCTGGTAATATTGGTGGCCGCCTCATTAAAAATCAAAATTTTGCCGGTGGTATCGGCAGCGATAATGGCGTCTACAGAACTGCGGATCAGATTACGCAGCATGCTATTGGAACGCTGCAGGGTTTCCTCAATGCCTCCTTTGGTGGGCAAATCGAAATCCATACTGACAAAGGCTTCAATCTTTTCCCCGGAATAGATGGGGTAAGAATAGAGGCAGGGTAATTTCCCCAGATCGGTCCCCTCTTGGGTTTTTGCCCGCAAAGCCGGCCGGTGGCTGCATGCGGATTCTTTTACGGCGCAGTTGTTACAGGCGGATGAACGGTCGTAGAAAACTTCGTGGCATTTTTTTCCGATGATATCGGATTGCTGAATCTCCTCGGGACATTCAGCTGCAGCGAGAATGGTAAAATCGGGAGAAACGACAATAAACCGTCTGCGGAATGCATCAACGGCTCTCAACAGATATGTTTCCCTGGTTGGTTTGCCCATACGCTGCCCCCCGGATCAATATAATATCCTGCACTTGCAGGGAATAGAAAGCAGAAGAACGGTTTCTCAGCAAGGTACAACCGATTGAAGGCATCTGTAGAAAATAGCGACGGGCTGGATGGGTATGAACGCTGAAAATCGACCGTCGAGACGAACGTCAAACTGCTTCAATGGTAGCAATATATAGCATATAAACAATCAAAAATAAACGATTTTACTTTTAGCGTTTACACAGCGAACGTCTCTGTCTTCAGGCACTGCCGGCCACACCCCACAAAAGTGCCAGATAGCGCAACCCCTTGCCCAGCACCACCCAGAACAGAAACAGCCAGACATTCACCTTCAATACCCCGGCGGCAACAGTTAACGGGTCACCGATCACCGGCAACCAGGCGAAAAAAAGGATCGGGCTGCCCCATTTCCCATAAATATTCCGGGCCCGCTGCAATGCCGTCCTGTCAATCTTCACATACCGGGCAAAAAGGAACTCGGCGCCCCTTTTCCCGACATGATAGTTGACCAGGGCCCCCAGCGAGTTCCCGAAAGTGGCCACCCCCAGAACGACCCACGGATCGGCATCCGAAACGGCCATGAGCACCACAGCGGCCTCCGATCCCAGGGGCAGCAGGGTGGCGGCCAGAAAACTGATCCCAAAAAGCCCGAAATATCCGAAATTCAACAGCAGGTATGACGTCATATCCGTGTCTCGACAGATCTTTGTCCCGGCTTGCAACAGCACATCCGCCGGTTCCACCAGAATGGTGAAAACGAAGGTGCGCGATTTCTTAAAACGCTTTGTGCCAGTGAAAGCAAGAAGTCAACCTTATCGTTGCATAAAAAACATGGCGAA
>CAZKYZ010000008.1:0-24750 GCA_964557055.1 uncultured Desulfobacterales bacterium | reverse complement strand
GTTCAGAGCAAGGCTTGAGCGATTTTGAAACCGGAGGCATAGCGAGCTATGTTGAGGATTTCAAAAGAGCAAAAACGCAGCTATGGGCCAAAATATGCCGTTTGTGGACGGACACCAACTATAAAGATATAATTTTTAATAGGGTTGGAAGCGTTTGTCAAGCGGAAAGCATGCAGGCCGCAAGTGTTTGTTTATTGATGAGAATTGTTGCATTTTCAGAACACGGGTAGGGTGTTGATAAGGGTCATATGAAAACTTTTTATTGATTTTAACGGCCATAACTGTGATGAGAACGGTCGCTTGCTACGAAAAAACAGATACAAGGAGTGCCATGGAACTTTCCCCCCAGCAGGAAGAAGCGGTATCCCATATCGGAAGCCCCGCGCTGGTCATTGCCGGTGCAGGGTCCGGGAAGACAAGAACCTTGACGGCCAAGATCGCCCGCCTGGTTTTGCAGGGATACGAACCGGAAAAAATACTGGCTATTACCTTTACCAACAAGGCTGCCGAGGAGATGAAATCCCGCCTTGTCCAGGTGACGGGGATGACCCTGGAACGGTTTCCCTGGGTGCGGACGTATCATTCGGCCTGTTTCCGTATCCTCAAAAAGGAATGCGGGCGTATCGGATATCAGATTCCGCTGCAGATATATGCCGGGTATCAGCAGCAAAAAGCCATTCGGGAAATACTGCTCCAGCTGAATATCGATAAAAAGTACGCCGGTGCTGTCCAGAGCACCATTTCGCATGCCAAAAATTCGGGCGATCCGGAGGGCTATCTGGACAACCTGCCGCCGTCCTTCCGATTTCAGGTGGGAGATGTTTTTCAGCGGTACAATACGGTACTGAAGGATCGAAATGCCATCGATTTCGACGACATTCTATTGTTGACCCGGAATCTGCTGAGAGAACATGAGGATGTACGCACTCGTTATCAAAATTCTTTTAGATACGTTCTGGTTGATGAATATCAGGACACCAATAATCTCCAGGATGAGTTGACCGGTTTGCTGCTGGCCAACGGCAACCTGTTTTGCGTGGGAGACGACTGGCAGGCGATCTACTCGTTTCGGGGCAGCAATATCGATCATTTTTTAACTTTTATCGAAAAGTACCCTGAGGGGAAAACCTTTCGGCTGGAGCAGAATTTTCGTTCAGCGGATGAAATCGTCCAGGTGGCCAACTGTTTGATTCGCAACAACGAATATCGAATGGAAAAAGAGTGCTACTCTGAAAAGAGCGGAGGACAGGTTGACATCCTGGGTTTTGATGATGACCGCGAGGAGGCCGGATGGGTTGGCGCTAAAATCGAAGCGTTGTACCGCAAGGGGGTGGCCCTGAACCGTATGGCCGTGTTGTACAGGACCCGGTTTTCCTCTCTGGCGTTCGAACATGCGTTTCGCACGGCCGGGATTCCGTATCGCATGATGGGTGGCAAAGGGTTTTTTGAACGCAAAGAAATTATGGATATTTTATTCTATCTGACGGCTGCCGTTTTCGATAAAGACGATGTTGCCTTCGAACGGATTGTGAATGTTCCCAGACGGGGCATCGGGCCGGGCACCCTGAAAAAACTCTCCGCCCTGCGGTTCGGGGATATGAGTCTGCAGGATGCGGTCCAAAAGGCGCTCCATGAAAAGATCTGGACACCGAAGCTTTACGCCGCCATGGGAGCATTAATGACACTTTTGGAAGACGTCCGTTGCATGCGGCCGGGAGATGCCATCCAGGAGATTATGGATCGGGTCAATTATCAGGAGCATCTGCTGAGCTATTCCAAAGGGAACCAGATGGATTATACCGCCCGTATGGAGAATATTGAACAGCTGGTGCATGTTGCCTCCCAGAAGGATACCATCTCCGACTACCTGGAAGAATCGTCCCTGGTGCGGGACGACACCTCTAAAAACGACGAACCGGCAAGAGGAGGCGTGAACCTCTCTACGATCCATGCGGCCAAGGGGCTGGAGTTTGAAGCGGTGTTTGTGGTAGGTTGCGAGGAAAACCTGTTTCCCCACTGGCGCTCCATGGAATCCGACCGGGAATTGGAAGAGGAGCGTCGCCTGATGTACGTTTCCGTGACCCGCAGCGAAAAATATCTCTATTTAAGTCATGCTGACTATCGCAAAGGGCAGTACAATATGCGCAGCCGGTTTATCGATGAGATCGAATCTTTTTTATAAACGGCTGTCTTGTTGGTGAAGCCGTTATGCCGTCGGCGAAATGGACGGGTATTGTCGGGCATAAAAAAAGCAGTCCGGCGCAATGCGTCGGGCTGCAGGTATTTTGACGGCAAGAAGCTTTTCCACAATTGTAAACAACGCGCCATTCGATCAAAATACCAGAATTTGAGCTGTTTCCCCGGCTACTTGAAAAGGTTCAGGAAGTTAATGATCTTAATCGTTCCCCCCTCTTTATCGACATCTTTAACCAGAGCCACTGCCGGGTTGCGAAATCCGGTAACCATTTCTTTCCACACATTCGAATCAACCGTCAGTGAAATGTCCGGGTTGTCCGGAAATACCGGCCGAATTTCTGCGACGCCTTTGCGCACGTGCACGCTAAATGCCTCACCTGTATCCGGGAATCGAAATCCGGCGATGATATCCACAGCGGCACTTTTTTCAGGATCGAGCTTCACCGCCATGCCTTCAAATATTCCCTCTAAAGTGACCTTTTGAAGGATTTCTTTATTTGCAATTTTCATCATGCCGATGTGAAGTTTGCCTTCCACCTCCAACGCCTGGGTTAAATAGTAATTCCTGGCAGTCGATGCTGTCTGCCTTTCCCCCAAGGATCTCAGTGCAACAGCCTTTAGATTGCGAACCTCTTCAGACGTTGAATTGACCCGGAGTAATTGGTCGGACAATTCCAGGGCCCACTGGTAATCTTTTTCGGCGACCGCTTGTTTGGCATGCTCCATCAGTTTTTGCTCACTCCCCGCCAGGGCGACGAATCGTTTGGCCTTCTCATCCGGGGACAGTGGGAAAAGATCGGTCGCATTGCCGCCGAACCAGCCGAGGTAGCCGTCAAATATGGCCCGTATGGACCAGGGCACAGTCCCATAGTACTCCTGTAAATAGGGCTGCCGAGCTAGGTGGGGGGGTAATTTTACCTTTTCCACGATTTCGAAAGGGGATAGGCCCTGGTTCATCAGTCGGATTGTCTGGTCGTGGACAAATTGGATGGCATCGCGGTAATTGGTGAGGGTTTCATCTATGTTGCCCGCCCCGGTAAGGGGTCTGGTATGCTGTGGAACCAGATACTCGGCCTTCAGTGCACGCATTTTATCAAGGCTTTTTATCCACCGGGTCACATCCCGGTAAGCGGTCCCGCGAATGGCATAAAGGTTGGGGAAGGATTTGTAGAAATTATCCGCCGGCAGCAGCACCTTTTTTTGGGGCAGCCAGATAAAGATCTGATCGGGTGTTTCGCCGGGGGCATGCGTCAAAACCAGTTTTATGCCGGCGATCTCAATTTCAAGGGGATCGGTCCCGAATGTTCGCGTAGGCGGCAATATCGCAAGCGTACTGTCCTCGTTAAACCGGAGCTCCGGTCCGATGCCGCAATTCACAACCCCGCCTTCCGGCAGCAGGGAGCCGAATTGACGCATTGCCCGCCGATAGGTTGTTTCCCGGGTGATATTGGCAATTCGATTCAGGTAATAGGAGGTGCTCTCATGGGAATACACTTCTGGATTGTCATCGCCGGCCATCACGGCGGCACCCCCGGTATGATCCGAATGAAAGTGCGTGTAGATGATGCCCTTAACCGGCTTTGTAGTAATTTTCGTAAAAGCTTCTTTGACCGGAAGGGCGGCTTCAGCGCTCTCCATGGCGTCTACGATAACAACACCCTCATCACCCACCAGCAAGACAGCGTTGGCAAGGCCGAAACCAATCGCCACATAAACTCCGTCGGTAACCTCGATCACCTCTTGCTTGAACTCCATTGAATGGGCGGCAAGGTCCGGGTTGCTATCGACTTCAAGGCGTTCGGGCGGTTGCGATTGTGAGCAGGCAGTGACGACTGTGAACATTAGAATACTGCAAAGCAAATATGCCCGAGATCGTTTTATTTTCATGCTGTTTTCCTTTTGACATGAAAAAAGGCCAATTCGATAAAACTCAAATTGACCTGATCTCATTATGGCGGAGAGAGAGGGATTCGAACCCTCGGTAAGGCTTTTGACCCTACACTCGCTTAGCAGGCGAGCGCCTTCAGCCAGCTCGGCCATCTCTCCCGGATTGACTTTGGGGGTCTTTTTGAATGATCCAAGAAGATCCCCGACTTATATTGTTGGAAACGCTCCGTTTCAGAGTTATATTGTTCCGCGGCCTATGCCAAAAGTGGCGGAGGGAGTAGGATTCGAACCCACGGAGCTGTTACACTCAACGGTTTTCAAGACCGCCGCTTTCAACCACTCAGCCATCCCTCCGAAAAAAATATAATAACAATGATCCGGAGAGCGGTCAATATTTTTTGTTGTGCACAGATATAGATCAACTTTTCCTGGGTATCAAAAATAATATGGGTTTAGAATAATTGCCTGTTGACAGCTTTTCGTTTTTATGGTTTCCAGAAGCCAAAAAGGAAAACGACTTTCTGGAGCCGCTGGTTTCGGAAACGAACAGGAGATAAAGATGAGACAGAAATATATTTTACTGCGGGATGATGACAAACAGGAGTTGGTTTTACGTGAAATGGGCGAGATCGACAGGGAGATCTATGCCCTGCTTTGCGAGGAGACCTACAGCTATGAAGCTATCGAAAGAGCCATAAAAAAGGGCCAGCAGACACTCACCCGTACACTGCGGACCGACAACATTTTCCCTCAGGGGGTGTATGCCGCAAAAATAGGCGAGGCTGTTCAGGAAATGTTTGCCGAAAGAGAGAACGGTTCTCGGGAACTGTTTCTCAACGATGTAGATTTTTTGCAAATAGAGAAAAATGCGGTTGAAGAAGAAGTTATTGTTATTGAAGAGGATGACCCCGCCGACATCGACAACCTTCTCGACGAAGACGTCGAAGACGTCGAAGATGACGATCTGCCCGAAAACCTGACCAAGGGCGGCATCGGTGTCGATTCCCCCCTAAAAATAGCGGATGACGAGGTGGAAGACATGGATATGGAAGCCGGCTGAACCTTCCGTTTCCGCAACCGGGATTTTTCCCATGTCATCTGGCATACTCCCAAATATATTGTTGACTTGAAGGGATCTTCTACGCTAAAAACATAAATCGTATTCATTTTTTACAGGTCTCTTGAATACGGTTTTTCCTATCTGGAAATGGGACCGCAATTATACGGGCAGGCTGATTACGTAGGTTGGCGTTATTCATAGCTACTTTAAAAAGCATCAAGGAGGTGCCAATGGAAAAGGAAAAAGGTTTTTACGAGAAACTGGAGCAAAACGGAGTCTCCCGAAGGAGCTTTATGAAGTATTGTACGGCTCTGACGGCAACGATGGGGCTTTCGTCTTCTTTCGTACCCAAGGTTGCGGAAGTGCTGGCCGCTCCTGCCCAGCGT
Organism: uncultured Desulfobacterales bacterium; assembly: GCA_964557055.1. Classification (GTDB taxonomy): domain Bacteria; phylum Desulfobacterota; class Desulfobacteria; order Desulfobacterales; family CAZKYZ01; genus CAZKYZ01. Next base: position 19,221 of record CAZKYZ010000008.1, on the reverse strand, counting down.
CCCCCGGTGGTGTGGCTGCATTTCGGTGAGTGCACCGGTTGTTCGGAAGCGCTCCTGCGGGCCCAGTACCCTTCAGTAGACCAACTCGTTCTGGAAATCCTGTCCGTGGAATACCATGAAACCATTATGGCTGCTGCCGGTCAGCAGGCGGAAGACAACCTGCACGCCGCGGTTGATAAATACAAGGGCAAGTTTATCTGCGTGGTCGAAGGCTCGATCCCAACAAAGTACAACGGTGCCTACGGTAAGGTTGCCGGCCGCACCTTCCTGGAGATCGCTAAGGAAGTCATTCCCCAAGCCCTCGCGACGATCTGTATGGGAACCTGCGCCTGCTTCGGCGGTGTCCCCGCCGCAGCACCCAACCCAGGCGGATACAAGGGGATTGGCGATGCCCTGGGCATCAAACCCCTGAATCTCCCCGGTTGTCCCACCAACCCCATCAACCTCGTGGGAACTATTGTCAATTATCTTCTTCTGGGAAAATTGCCAGCCCTGGATGAGCTCGGCCGTCCGTTGTTTGCGTACGGAAAAACCATTCACGATCAGTGTCCCCGCAGAAGTCATTTTGAAAATGAAGAATTCGTCACAGAATTCGGCAGCGCAGAAGCCGCCATGGGTTACTGCCTCTATAAAATGGGCTGCAGAGGACCGGAAACTTACAACAACTGCCCGATCGTCAAGTTTAACGACGGCACCAGTTGGCCAGTTGAAGCGGGTCACCCCTGCATCGGTTGCAGTCAGCCCAATTTCTGGGATAAGATGACACCGTTTTACGAAGAGATGTAGGCGGATACGATAACAGACAAAAATCCATTTGAAGCTAAAGGCTAGTTAAGGAGATAAAAATATGGGAGAAAGAATAACCATCGATCCGATTACCAGAATCGAAGGCCACCTGCGCATCGAAGTGGAAGTGGCTGGCGGCAAGGTAGTGAATGCCTGGAGTTCCGGGCAGATGTTTCGGGGCATCGAAATGATTTTGAAAGGGCGTGATCCCCGGGATGCCCACCACTTTGTACAACGATCCTGCGGGGTCTGAACGTACACCCATGCTCTGTCCTCGGTGAGGGCAGCCGAAGCTGCGGTAGGCGTCAAGATCCCGAAAAACGCACGCATCGTCAGGAACCTCCTGCACGGTGCCCAGTTCCAGCACGACCACATTGTACATTTTTATCATCTGCACGCACTTGACTGGGTGGATATTGTCAGTGCCCTGTCTGCCGATCCCAAGAAAACCGCCACTCTGGCGGACAACGTCGGCAGTGCCAGTGTCGGTGGCGCCGCCTACTTCAAGAGGGTCCAGGCCCGTCTGCAGACTTTCGTCGACAGCGGCCAGCTGGGCCCGTTTGCCAATGCCTACTGGGGCCATCCGGCCTACGTTCTGCCACCGGAAGCCAATCTTATGGCATCCGCCCATTATATCGAAGCCTTGAAGCTGCAGGCCAAAGCGGCCCGCATGCACGCTATTTTCGGCGCCAAGAATCCACATCTCCAGTCCCTGGTGGTGGGCGGGATTACCTCCGTGCGGGATCTGACTGCGGATCGTATCGCCGAATTCCTGTACATTACCAAGGAGACTCAGGATTTCATCGAAAACGTATACATTCCTGATCTACTGGCCGTGGCCTCTTTCTACAAGGACTGGGGTGCCATCGGCGGGACCACCAATTTCCTGGCCTGGGGCGATTTCCCGGAAGATGAAAAAGAACCCGAAAGCCTGTTCATGCCCAGAGGCGTGATCATGAAACGCGATCTCAAGGGCGTGGCCATGGCAAATCAGGCCCGTGTAACCGAAGACGTTACCAGCGGCTGGTATGAGGCTGGTGAGGCCAAGCATCCTTACGAGGGCGAAACCAAACCGATCCAGGGCGAAGTGGAATACCGCAACGGCGGCAAATACACCTGGATCAAGGCGCCGCGTTATGACGGCGAACCCTGCGAAGTCGGTCCGCTGGCACGCTGCCTGGTTGCCTATGCCAAGGGACACCCGGGAATCGTTCCGGTGGTCGACTCCGTGTTAAAGCAGCTGGATGTGCCCGTAACGGCCCTTTTCTCCACCCTGGGAAGAACCGCTGCCAGGGGTATCGAAACGCTCGTCATCGGCCAGCAGACCCAGAAATGGGTTGGTGACCTGATTGAAAACCTGAAGGGCGGCGACACCCAGACCTACCAGTCCTGGGAAATGCCGGAAACCGGCATGGGCGTGGGACTTAACGACGTACCGCGTGGCTCCCTGGGACACTGGATGGAGATTGAAGGCGGCAAGATCAAGAATTACCAGTATGTTGTTCCTTCGACCTGGAATCTCTGTGGTCGTGACGCTGCTGGAAAAACTAGTCCTGTTGAAGAAGCCCTTATCGGAACTCCCATCGCGGATCCGAAACAACCACTTGAAGTTCTTCGGACCGTCCATTCTTTCGATCCATGTATTGCCTGCGCCGTACATGTTATCGACCCGGAGTCCAACAAGGTACACAAGTTCAAGATTCTGTAGGATAGAACGAACCCTGCTCCCCGAAACGGGGAGCAGGGTTTTTTAACCCCCTCCACAACCACTCATTCCTGAATATCAACCCTTTCGTTTTACGATTCAGCTGTTAAGGAGTATCCATCGACAAAATGGAAAAAAAGCAGATTATGATCATGGGACTTGGCTGTCTCATCAATTGCGATGAAGGCTTTGGCATTCATGTCATTGAAAAATTAAAACAGTGTTACGCGTTTCCGGAAAATGTTCAGATTGTTGATGGAAGCGTTGTCGGGACCGGTCTTCTGGGGGTGGTATCTCAGCCGGACCATCTGATTGTCGTCGATGTGCTGCGCAGAGGCGGCAAACCCGGTGATGTTTACCGGTTGGCGGCAGCAGAAACGGCCAAGATTCTGGACGGGACCCTGGCCCATTACCAATCCGAATTTTGTGATGCCCTGGTCATGTGCCAAGTGCTGGACAAGGTTCCGGAGACGGTTGTTTTGGGTATCGAGCCGGAAAACATCAAAACCTGCGGTGTGAATTTGACACCTGTTTTACAGGCAATGGTGGAATCCATGGTGGCGATGGTCCTCGCAGAACTGGGCCGGCTCGGTGTTGCCTACGAACCGGGCGTCACCGATGACGGAGAGTGCCAGTATCCGATTTGATGAACCGTTGAAAATCCGAAGCACGAAATCCGAACTTCGAAACAAAACCCAAATTTAAATGCCATAATAATTTAAACAAACCAAATACGGGTTTGTTTTTTCATTGGTGAATTGGGTTTTTGAATTTGTTTCGGATTTCGCGCTTCGGATTTCGAATTTTTGGTGTTAAACTTCCGGTGTCACCATCCGGATGGCGTCCACCGGGCACTCGGTTTCGCAAAAGCGGCAGGCAATGCATTTTTTTGGCTGGGTAAATTGCGGGTATCGGATGGTTTCCCGGGTACCTTTTTCCGCAGACAATTCGATGCAGTTGACAGGACAGGCTTCCAGGCAGGCGATGCAGCCGGTGCATTTTTCCAGAATGATTTGCGGTTTGTCCCAGTTGATCTGCCTGCGGATGCGCTTAATGATAATTTTATCGGAATCGTGCACTGCATCCTGAGGGCAGGCGCGCCCACAGGCGCCGCAGTCGATGCACAGATTCGGTACGACTTTGTACCGTTTCTCGGGTTCCCCGACAATGGCTCCGGGCACCGGGCAAACCCGTTTGCATACGCTGCAGCCGATACATTTTTCGTTGATGAAGTGGGCCATTTATCCTGCCGTTCCGGCTTTCAGTTTTTTGATAGCATCGGGAGGCGGTTCACCCGAGTCGGGATCCCACCCGAATGCCTTCCAGTAGCTTTTCATCATTTCCTGTATGGGAACGGTGCGGCCTTCGTTGGCACCTTTTTCCTGGGGTGGAATGCCGACTGACCGGTTGCTGGCTACGTTGTCTTTGGGCCGAATGCCGTGTCGAATATTGAAGGCCTGTTTTATGGTTTGAACCTGTTTCCCCATTTCGAGATATTCCTGCGGTGACTTTTCCCAGCCGGTGGCGGCATTGAGCCAGTCAAAAAGCGGCAGTCGATGGGCACCCAAAAACGCACCGAAAAGGCAGCAGCCGGCTCCGTTGATGACATTGATGTACTGGCTGCAGGCGACAGCCGCCGCAGTTTTTTCGGCATCCGCTTCGTATTTGCTTCCCTTGCCGTAAAGGAACCACGGCTCCGGCAGTTCTTCGATTTTATGCCAGAGCTGAAACATTTCATAATAGAGCTGGGAGCCCACTGTGTGCCGCCCGGGTGCCGGCTCTACGCTGTTGTGCAGGGCGAAACCCGGATCCAGGCGGCCGTCGTGCATCGCGAGTTCTTGGCCGCCTGCATGCATGGCGTACCCTTCTGCGCCCCGGCCAATTTTCCGGGCTGCCACGCGGACACCATCCGCCAGCAGGTCCCCGATTCCCCGTCGGTGGATCATCATTTCAATGAGGGCTACAATGGCTTCGTGATTGCCCCAGGTTAGATCAATGCCCCCGGTGTCCTTGCGGGTGATCAGTCCGTTCTCAAAACATTCCATGGCGAAAGCAACTGTTCCCCCGGCAGAAATGGTATCCATCCCGGCCCGGTTAAGCATGTCGTTGAGAACAAAAATGCTTTCTGCATTTTCATTCATACAAAGACCGCCCAGGGCGAGTACGGTTTCATACTCGGGCCGGTGGGCCTCCTGCTGCGTTTCCTTATCGAGACTGATGGCACCGCATCCCAACGGGCAGGAGTAACAAAAGTATTTTGAAACCACGGTTTCCGTGAAAATATCCGGGTTAATTTTTTCCGTTTTGTCTCCGCTGAAGTCTACGTTGGTGCCTTTCCAGTTTTTAATAGGGGCGTCTCCCATTTCGATGGACATCTGGTTCATGCTGACGGTGCCCCACTTTTTCAGCATGATTTTATATAACATCCCGTCGGTCTCCATCTGGGCGGGCAGCATGCGCATGATGGACCCCATGTACGCGGCTATGGTGCCGGAAACAAACGGCGGCTGAAACTGTACGTGCTCGTTGCATTCCCGGCTCAGTTCTTTCACCCGCTTGTGGTCTTTTACCAGTATGCGCTTAGCCCCGCCGCAAACCACGGCCTTGAGTCGTTTGGAACCCATGACAGCCCCCAGGCCGGCCCTCGCCGCCAGGCGTCCGCCATCGTTGACGATTCCGGATATCAGGGAGAGGTTTTCGCCGGCGGGTCCGATGCAGGCTACGTGAGGTTTGCGACAGTCGGTTTTTTTGAGAAGAATTTGTTCGGTTTCCAGGGCGTCCCGGCCCCACAGGTTGGACGCATCCAGGAGGCGGGCTTTGCCGGCGTCTACGACGAGATAGACCGGTTCCGGACTGATCCCGGTGATAAAAATGGCATCATACCCGCAGCGCTTGATGGCGGGCGCGAAGTTGCCGCCGCAGTTGGCATCCCCCCAGCAACCGGTTAACGGTGATTTGGCGACCACCATCCAGCGGCCTGTAAAGAGGCTGCCCGTTCCGGTGAGGAGGCCGGCGACGAAACCGAGAACATTATCCGGACCGAGAGGGTCGGCGCCGGCGGGGATGCGATGGTACAGGAGCCAGGCGGCAAGACCCATTCCGGAAAGGAAGCGGTCGTAAATCCGGTCCGGGATAACTTGCTCAACAACCTGGCCGGATCCCAGATCGACCCAAAGAACTTTGCCCATGTATCCCCAACTCATTAAATGCGCTCCTACCGCTTGATCTTAGCGTTGTTATGAAGTATATCTCAAAAAGATTCTATTCGAAAACAGGATCGGGGTCAATGAAAATGTAGATGGATCAGAACAGGCCCGTTCGGCCGGTAGCGGGGTCTATTGAACGGAAAGGAAAGGACCATGAAGCGAATGGCGTTGGTTTCGATCGTACTAGCTTTTTGGATTGGTTTTTCGGTGGCGGATGCCGTTTTGGCCGATACTGACGGGATTATCGAAGGAACCATCGGCATCCTGTCCACAGATGGTAAGATTGTGTACGGCGATTGGATTCGGGTGATGCTGGTCACACGGGAAACCGGTGACCTCCTTTCAGTTGCGCAACTGCCGGAAGAAAAATACCGGCGATCGGAAGCCGTCAATTCTCTTCATTCCGATTTTTATGTCAAAATCAGCCGCCAATTGTCAGATCCGGAATTTGTGGTTGCCACCACGCTCACCACCGAAGACGGCACCTTTAAATTTTCCGGTATCGCGGCCGGGCGGTATTTTGTCGTGGTCACTTTTCCATCGGCGATCGACGGTTCAAAAGTCGCCTGGCAGGTGCCGGTGGCCGCCGAAGCGGGCAAGATCGCCTCGATTGCGCTGACCGAGGAAAACATTCTCTTCCCGGTTCATCGCCGGTAATTGTTTGAAATCCACGACATAGCCTGTTATGATCCTATCTTCAAAATAGTTGGGGACGTGTGCTGCAGCAAAAGCCACCATTTGCGGACAGACAAGCAGCAGGGCGGATGAATCGATGGACATGGGAGCTGCCGGCTTGTATTCAACAATATTTGAAAAAGAAAGTGGGGCGGCCGGGTGACGGGAAAACAGGTTCTGGTTCTGGGGGTTGGCAATATTCTGTTGTCGGACGAAGGGTTTGGCGTTCGGGTTATTGAGCGGCTGGCAGCCGAATATGATTTTCCGGACAATGTCAGCATTGTGGATGGCGGTGTGCTGGGGATCAACCTACTGGGGGTGTTGTCGCTGGCGGATGAAATCATTGTGGTGGATGTGGTCAAAAACGGCCGTGATCCCGGGACCATGTACCGCATCGAAAAAGAGGAGATTCCCTTCAAGATCCGTAAAAAGGATTCCATGCATCAGGTAGATCTCCCGGAAACCCTTACCCTGTTAAGGGCCATCGATATGGATCCCAATATCGTCATTCTGGGAATCGAGCCGCTGGATATGCAAACCCTTTGTGTGGAGTTGACGGAAACCATCGCAACGAAAGTAGACAAAATGATTCAGTTTGTGCTACAGGAACTTGATACCCTCGGTATAGCGTACCATAAAAGGAGCGAACCATGTGTTTAGCGATACCATCGAAAATTACGGAAATACAAGATGAGATGGCCACCATCGACGTGGAAGGTGTTAAACGGAAATGCAGCATGCTGCTTCTGGAAGATGCCCAAGTCGGAGATTACGTCATTGTGCATGCCGGGTTTGCCATCAGCAAACTGGATGAAGCTGCGGCCAAAGAAACCATTTCCTATCTTCGGGAGGCAGTGGGCGCTTCCATTGAAATGGAAAAGCGAAATTCATCCAAATAGCCGGATTGTACAAACCGATCCCATACCCACTTGTCAGCACCGGGCTGAAGTCCAGGGACCCGATCCCGCCAAAGAACGAACCCCGTGAAAAAGGACGCCATGTCTGACATCATCGCCAGGCGTTTTGCCATCAATGGTATCGTTCAAGGCGTCGGCTTCCGGCCTTTTGTTTTTCAACTGGCGCACCGCTACGGACTTGCCGGTGATGTTGCCAACACCTCCAGCGGCGTCTCCATCCTGGTAGAGGGCTCCCCGGGGGCAATCGATGCCTTCGGTCGGGACATTACCACCAAGAACCCACCCCTTTCCCGCATTACAGATATTGTGGAAATTGCAGAGATGGTTGGCAACCGGACGGGGTTTACAATTGTTGCCAGCCGGGCAGGCCGTTCCCGCGCGACGCTTATTTCGCCGGATGTATCGATCTGTGAGGACTGCCGCCGGGAGCTCTTCGATCCCGGGGACCGCCGCTTTCGTTATCCATTCATCAACTGTACCAACTGCGGGCCGCGCTACACGATTATCGACGACATACCTTACGACCGGCCGAATACCTCCATGAAGCATTTTCCCATGTGCCCGGACTGTTTTCGGGAATATGAAGACCCCATGGATCGGCGCTTTCATGCCCAGCCCAATGCCTGCCATGTTTGCGGACCCCATGTCACGCTTTTTGATCACCGCCAGCAAAGAATTGAGGTTGTGGACGCAATCGAGGAAACCCGGCGGTTGCTTATGGAGGGTTATATTGTGGCCATCAAGGGACTCGGCGGGTTTCATCTGGCGGTGGACGCCGAGAATACGGACGCTGTTCAACGCCTGCGCAGGCGCAAGCATCGGGAAGAAAAGCCTTTTGCCCTCATGGCGGAAAGTCTGGATATCATCCGCAGATACGCTGGAATGTCAGCGGCGGAAAGGCGTCTTTTGCAGTCCATTCAACGCCCCATCGTTTTGTTGTCTAGAAAGAATTCCTGCCCTATCTCCGAGGCGGTCGCCCCCGGAAACCGCTATTTGGGATTTATGCTTCCCTATACGCCGCTGCACTGTCTTTTGTTGGCAGAAATCGAAAAGCCGCTGGTCATGACATCCGGAAATATGAGCGAAGAGCCCATCGCCATCGACAACAACGAAGCCTTTGAGCGCCTTTCCGGGATAGCGGATTGTTTTCTGGTCCATAACCGGGATATCTATCTCCGCAGTGATGACTCCATTGTGCGGCATGTCGCCGGGGATATCCGATTTATCCGGCGCTCGCGTGGTTTTATACCGGTACCGGTTTTTTTAGAAAACAGTTTGCCGCCTATACTGGCCTGCGGTGCCGGGCTGAAGAACACCATCTGTCTTACCCGGGGTGACAAGGCTTTTGTCAGCCAGCATATCGGTGATCTGAAGAACGTCGTGACCTATGATTTTTTCAGGCAGACGGACCGTCACATGCGCCGCATCCTGGATATCGAACCGGAACTGGTGGCTTGTGATATGCACCCGGATTATTTGAGTTCCCGATATGCTGCGGAGCTGAGCGATCTGAAGAGAATCGAGGTCCAGCACCACCACGCCCATATCGTCAGCTGCATGGCGGAAAACCGGATTGAAGGCCCGGTGATCGGCCTGTCTTTTGATGGTACCGGTCTGGGCACGGACGGCGCCATCTGGGGGGGGGAAGTTCTAACCGCCACCTTTGGAGAATTTACCCGGCAGGCACACATGGCGTATGTCCCCATGCCGGGGGGCAATGCCGCTATCGCCGAACCCTGGCGGATGGGGCTCAGTTATCTGTACGCCTGTTACGGGGATGATCTGTGGAACTGTGCCCTTCCTTTTGTGCATACGGTGGATTCGAAAAGCGGCCGGGTGCTGCTGGATATGATCCGGAAGAATGTGAATTGCCCCCTGACATCGAGTCTCGGACGTCTGTTCGATGGGGTGGCCGCCATTCTCGGGATCCGCAGCCATACTGCTTTCGAGGGTCAGGCCGCCATGGAGTTGGAAATGATCGCCGGTCGTCCAGGCAGGGAGTATTATCCCTGGGAATGGAGCCGGGGTGAGCCACGCCGGATACGGTTCGAACCGATTATACAAGCGATTGTGCGCGATCGGGAAGAAGGCGTTTCGCCACCCGTGATCAGCGCCCGATTTCACGCAACCATGCAGCACCTGTTTACGGACCTTTGTGTGGCGGTCAGAAGGGATACCGGTCTGGACCGTGTGGTGATGAGCGGTGGTGTGTTCCAGAACGCCATAATGCTGCGATTGCTTCTGAAAAGCCTTGAAGAAAAGGGCTTTACGGTTTATACCCATAGTCTCGTTCCGACCAACGACGGGGGTATATCCCTGGGCCAGGCGGTTGCCGCCCAGGCCATGGTCCGTTGAGGAACAACCCGCCAACGGCTTTACGGCGTTTTGCGGAGCGGGTTTCAGGCGGCAAGGTACCGAAGATTATTAACCGCTATCTGGAAAGTAAAACATGGCCATTAAACATTCGGATGAATTCAACGATCCCGCCGTTGCAGAGAAACTTGCCGAATTTATTCGGCGAACCAATACCCGTGAAATTCGGCTGATGGAGGTTTGCGGCACCCACACAATGGCCATTTTCAAAAGCGGAATCCGCTCTTTTCTGCCGGAGACTATTTCCCTACTGTCAGGGCCCGGCTGCCCGGTTTGTGTCACCGCCCAGGGAGAGATCGATGCCTTTATCGCGCTTGCCCGCAGGAAAGATGTGATTGTGACCACCTTCGGCGACCTCATGCGGGTGCCCGGCACGGAGTCGTCCCTTCAGCAGGAAAGAGCTTCCGGCAGTGACATCCGCATGGTATATTCGTCCATGGACGCAGTAGATATTGCCAGACAGAATCCGGATAAACAGGTCGTTTTTCTGGGGGTGGGTTTCGAGACGACCATACCCACTATAGCTGCTTCCATCGTTACCGCCCACCAGACAGGGGTTGCCAATTATTCGGTTTACTCGGCCCACAAGCTGGCACCGCCGGCACTGGCGGCACTGATGGAGACCGAAGGGCTGCGCATAAACGGGTTTCTGATGCCGGGGCATGTATCCGTCATCATCGGGCGAAACGCCTATCTGCCCCTGCTGGATAAATACAATGTCCCTTGTGTGATTGCCGGTTTCGAGCCCATAGACATATTGGAGGCGATCCGGAGGCTGGTGGTGCAGATCGAAACCGGAGTGCCGCAGGTGGAAAACGCCTACCCCCGAGCTGTGAGCGACGAAGGCAATACCAAGGCCATGGCTTTTATGGCGGATGTTTTCCAGACGGTCGATGTCGTATGGCGGGGCATCGGGATGATACCGGCCAGCGGCTTGAAGGTACGGGAGAAGTATCGGGCCCACGATGCCGAATCGATTTTTAATCTGCCCGTAAAGGAAGCCCCCGAACCCAAAGGGTGTGCCTGCGGAGAGATCCTGACCGGGCTAAAAACGCCACCGCAATGCCCGCTATTCAAGAATGTCTGTACTCCCATCCATCCGATTGGACCTTGTATGGTGTCCAGCGAGGGGACTTGCGCGGCTTACTACCGGTTCAGCGATTGATCCGGGCGCTGCCAAAAAACGTTTTGAATCGCCATGATAAACAAGTTCAGCCCGGTAAACGGGCCTTGAAATACAGGATCGAAAACGTATGAAAGAAGATAACATCCTGCTGGACCACGGTAGCGGCGGAAAAATGTCGCACCAGCTCATCGAAGAGCTGATGGTTCCGGCTTTCGCCAACGACATCCTGGCCGGCATGAACGACGGTGGAATCATTACCATTCAAAACAGCCGGCTGGCATTTTCCACAGACAGTTATGTGGTTGACCCGATTTTTTTCCCTGGGGGATGCATCGGCGATCTGGCCATCAACGGCACTGTCAACGACGTCTGTATGTGCGGAGCCGATCCGCTATATCTCAGCGTCGGCTTGATCCTTGAGGAAGGGTTTCCCAAAAGCGATCTCCGTAAGGTTTTGGCGGAGATGAAAAAAGCGGCCGATACCGCCGGTGTTCTGGTGGTGACCGGGGACACCAAGGTTGTCCCCAGGGGGGCGGCCGACAAGATTTTTATCAATACGGCCGGCATCGGGCTGATCCCGGAAGGGATCAAGGTGTCGGGTGACCGGGCAAAGCCGGGGGACCGCGTGCTGATAAGCGGCAGCATGGCCGACCACGGAGTCACCATCCTGACCCAGAGGGAGGGATTGTCTTTTGATTCGTCTGTGTGCAGCGATTCGGCCGCACTCAACCACATGGTAAAAAAGATGCTGGATGCGTTTCCCGATATTCACGTGCTGCGGGACCCCACCCGGGGAGGTGTGGGGACGACACTAAATGAAATCGCCGGCCAGTCCGGCGCCGGAATTCGGATTTTCGAAGATAGATTGCCTGTGAAACCGTCCGTCAGGGGGATATGCGAACTCCTGGGACTGGATCCACTTTACCTGGCCAATGAAGGTAAATTGCTGGCCATCGTGCCGCCGGAGGCAAAAGACCGGTTGCTGGATATTATGCGGATGGACGAATTCGGCCAAGATGCCTGTGAGATCGGAGAGGTCGTTGCGGAGCGTCCCGGCAAGGTCTGCATGCGGACCCGGATTGGTGGAGAGCGGATCGTGGATATGCTGACGGGGGAGCAGCTCCCCAGGATCTGCTGACAACGATCCCGATCGTTGGCGCAATGAGAGCCGACCCCAAAGCAAGTTCACTTTCGTCTCTTTTTAGGAAGCATGCTGATGAAAACCCTGATTACTACGGGAATGACGCTGCTGGCGTTTTGCGTCCTGGTTCCGGCGACGACGTCTGCCCGAGACCTGCTGCTGTCCGGCCGCACCATGGGGACCTCCTACCATATCACCATTGTCCGCTCGGAGGCAGCCGTTGACCAGCAGGCCCTGCATGCCGATATCGACCGATGTCTGAAGACTGTCAATGTCAGCATGTCAACCTACGATCCCGACAGTGAAATCAGCCACTTCAACCGCCTGAAAGTCGTTGGGCAGCGGTTTGCCGTGAGCACCGATTTTTATACGGTCATGACCCTTTCCGTTTGGCTGCACCGAATAACCGATGGCGCCTGGGACGGTACGGTCGGCCCCCTTGTGAATCTGTGGGGTTTTGGCAGCAGCAAAAAAACGCCGGCGGTCGCAGACGATGATGCCATTTCCGACCTGCTTGCCAATACCGGTTTTCAGTGGATTCGCCTGGATCCGCCAGCGTCCCTGATTAAGGAAAAAGCGGCCATTGAGGTTGATCTTGGTTCGGTGGCCAAAGGATTCGGTGTGGACAAGGTGAGCGCCCTGCTGCGTGGCAGGGGATTCCACGATTTTCTGGTGGAAATCGGCGGAGAAGTGTATGCTGCCGGAGTGCGTTCCGATGGCGCACCGTGGCGGGTGGGTATTAACCTGCCCAATAGGGGGGCAGCCCCCGACGCGGTGTACAAGGTGGTGGCCCTCAGCGACCAGGCCATGGCTACCAGTGGTGATTATCGTCGGTTTTTCAAGGAAGGAGGTAAGGTTTACTCCCATATCATAGACCCCCGCACAGGTCGACCGGTGGACAACGGTACGGTGAGTGTGTCGGTGATTGCCGCCAATTGCATGCTGGCCGACGGTCTGGCCACCGCTGGCATGGTCATGGGGCCGCAAGCCATCGCCTCCCTGGCAGACAGCCTGCCGGAGGTCGACTGCCTCAGCATCACCAGCAATGAAGACGGTATCCTGCATTCATTTTCTTCCGGCGGTTTCAGTCGCTTCCTTCAGTAACATCCAATCCCGGCCTGCCGAATCCCTGTAAAACAGCAGGCTGAGATCACGGGCAATCCAGCAATTGGCAGGCGCTAATTCGGTTGACAAATCGACCGCGTAGTACTATGCCTGGGGCTAATTTCCAGTCGATATTACAGGTGGTTGTCAGCAGCCTCTCCCCTGTGGTGGGTGCGGTTGGCAAGCCCTTTAAAAGCCTTGAATCAACAACGTGCAGGGGGGGCAATGATGTTGAAGCAGCTTCCACGGTATTCATCCTACCGGGAGGTCCTGGAGTGGATGCTCAAGCGACCGGCGTGGGTCCTGGCGGCCGTTTTAACGGTTACCATTGTTTTTGCATTCGCAATTCCCAATCTCCATTTCAGCACCTCCGTCTATGACCTGATTATTGAAGACCTGCCGGAAAACGATGTTTACAAGCAGTTCAAGTCGGTTTTCGGTTCCGACGAAATTGTACGGGTGGTCGTCAAGGCCGGGGATGTGCTCGATCCCCTGACCTTCGAAAAGATAAGCGCTATTGCCCTCCGGGCTGCCGAGATCGAAGGTGTCAAACGGGTTATCAGTATTGCGGGCGTCAAGCAGGCAGTGGATCCGTCCGGCAACTGGGATCTGGAGAAGTTCGCCACCGTCCTGGAACCGGTCGCCATGTTTGAAAACAATCTCGTGGCCAAAGATCGCAAAAGCACTGCACTTACCCTAGTGCTGGAAACCGGGTTCGACAGCCAGGAGGTCATCCGTCATATCGATAGCCTCATAGCAGACGCCGATAAAGGGCTTTCTCTGTACCAGATCGGCATGCCACTGGTGTCCAGGGCTCTGGAACAATATACCCAGCGGGATTTTTTCCGGCTGCCGCCCATTACCTTTCTGCTGATCGGGATTGTTCTGCTACTGCTCTTCCGCCGCTTCGTTTACATTCTGCTGCCCCTGTTGTCGGTTTTCCTGGTTCTGGTGTGGACCTTCGGGTTAATGGCCATGACTCGGATTCCCCTGTCCATGCTGACCATGATCGTTCCCGTTTTCCTGATCGCTGTGGGAACCGCATATTGCCTGCACATTCTTGCTGAGTACCAAATGGCCTGGCAGGATAGCCGCAATGCCCGGCAGGCTGTGATCACCGCTTTTTCCAGCATCTATTTTCCTACTGTGCTGGCTGTTACTACGACAGTGATCGGTCTCGGGTCCCTGTTGCTAAACCACATTCCGGCTATTCGAGAATTCGCCCTGTTTTCCTGTTTCGGTATGTTCAGCCTTTTATTGATTGTTTTGACCTTTTTCCCGGTGCTGCTCAGCCTGTGGCTCCCACCTCCAAAAGTGCCATCGGGAGACCGTCGCGAAGGAAGGATGCTCGACCGGCTGCTTGACTTTATCATCGACGTGAACCTCAACCGGCAGAAAATGGTGTTTACCATTTTTGGGGCTGTTGTGGTTATCTGCCTGGCGGGGATGTTCCAGCTCCGGGTGGAGACCAATCCAATCGGCTATTTTCGCAACGATACAGATATCCGTCGTAATTTTAGGGATATCTACAAGCACCTGTCGGGGAGCTTCCCCATCAACGTGACCGTGACCGGAATCGGGGAAGATTATTTCCAGGATCCGAAGCAGATGGCTGCCATACAGCGGCTCCAGCAGTTTCTGGAAACCCTGCCCGGCGTCGATAAAACGATCTCCTTTTTCGATTATCTCAAACTAGTCAAGTATGCCTCCAACCAGTTTGAACCGCAACAATACGCCCTGCCGGAAAAGCCCTACGAAGTACGCATGTTGACCAACACCTATAAATCCATGCTCGGCAACGACATGCTGGTACGGTTCATGAACCCTGAATTTTCAACGGCCAATATCGTGCTGCTGACCCACATCTCAAGTTCGCGGGATTTTCTGGCCATCCGCGACCGCATCCGGGAGCATGTCGCCGATCATTTTTCAAAGGACCTCAAATGGGAGATCACCGGTTTCGGGATGGTGGTCTCCTCCAGCAGTCACCTGCTCACCAGCGGTCAGATAAAGAGCCTTTCCCTGACCATGCTGGTCGTTTTTGGTATTATGTTCCTCCTTTTTCTTTCCAGCAAGGTCGGGTTGGTCGCCATCGTCCCCAACCTTTTTCCCATTGTCATCAACTTCGGTATCATGGGCTGGCTTGGTATCGAGCTGTCCATGTTCACCAGCCTCATCGCCAGCATCGCCATTGGCCTGGCGGTGGATGACACCATTCACTATCTGGTTCGCTACAACCATGAATTCCGCAAAGACCTCGACGAAAGGCGGGCCCTGCGGGAAACGATAAGGCGAATCGGCCGTCCCATCATTTATACGACCCTGACCATCAGTATTGGGTTCTCGGTTCTCGGGTTTTCCAGTTTCAAGCCCACGGCCGTTTTCGGCGCTATGATGGTGATCACCCTGCTCAGCGCCATGGTGGCCGATCTGGTCTTGTTGCCCTCGCTGATGCTGCATGTTGAACTGGTCACCCTCTGGGATCTGGTACGGTTGAAAATCGGTATGGAGCCCCGGAAAGGGATTCCCGTTTTCCAGGGGCTTTCGCGCACCCAGGTGCACTACATTATTATGTCAGGTGGATTGACCCAGATTGACAAGGGGACGGTGCTGTTCCGCAGAGGGGAGGTCAGTGATTCCATGTACGTCCTCCTTTCCGGGAGGCTGGATGTTTTCGATACACCCCAGCATGAAGACCCGCTCAGTGGTTCGCGCAAACGGTTGGCCAGCCTGCAAGCCGGGGAATTGCTGGGCGAGATGGGACTGCTGCGCTCCGCGCCGCGGTCGGCAACGGTTGTCGCCACCGAGCCTTGCGAACTCCTTACTATAAACCTAGGTATGATCAAACGCCTCCAGTGGTTGTATCCGCCAACGGCGAACAAGTTTTTTTTCAACCTGATGAATATCCTCTGTAATCGCCTGGAGCGTATTTCCCACATCGTTTCGGATGAAGGCGAACGGGATGACTACACAGGGTTATACAATGCCAGGAGTTTCCTGCAGATATTGGAAAAAGAGGCCAATCGCTCCGTTCGCTATAACTCCGAACTTTCGTTGTGCCTCCTAGAGATCGATATCGAGAGTCGTCTGGGTGGTGACAGCGGAACCCGGGAAGCCCTTGTGGAAGCGGTCTGCCGCACCCTGGCGCGGGAGACGCGCAAGTGTGATACCACCGGCCGCTTTCATTCCCTGCGATATGGTGTGTTGATGCCGGAATCGTCCCTTCGCGAAGCCCAACCGGTATGTGAACGGCTGAAACAGGTGGTTTTGAGCAGTGGCAACGAGAACGGTCATGGCCGGTTCAGCGTTCGCTTTGGACTTGTGGCTCGCGAAGAGGTCAGTGAGTCGGGCGCCCATCTGCTTTCCCGGGCTGAAACCGAATTAGAAGCCCTGGGTACTCCCAAACCGGACAGGCAGGCGGAATAGCGTGACAATTGGGTTGACATTGGGTAGATGGCACCCTATTTTCTGCCGATATGAATGGAGATACAAATCTAAATAGCTACCACCTGGTCAGCTTGGGGTGTGCCCGCAACCAGGTGGACAGTGAAGGGATGGCTGGCCAATTGGCGGAAGCAGGCTGGCAGGAGACCGATGACCCTTCCCGGGCAACCCTGATTGTTATCAACACCTGCAGTTTTATCTCCTCTGCTGCGGACGAGTCAATCGACACCATTCTCGCAATGGCCGCTTTCAAGCGCGAGGGCCGGTGCCGCCGGCTGATTGTCACCGGTTGCCTGCCGGAACGATACGGCAAGGCCATTCTCCCGGAAATGCCGGAGGTGGATGTTTTTCTGGGAACGGGCGCTTTCGGCGACATCGTTGCCGTGGCACAGGAGGTTTCCGAACGGATCTGCCACCTCCCGGACCCGGATTACATCGTCGGTCGGCAGGGGAATGGCCCCCGACGCCTGACTGATGCTCACACGGCCTACCTCAAAATCGCGGAAGGCTGCAGCCGGCATTGTACCTATTGCATTATCCCACGTTTAAGGGGTCGCCAGAAGAGTCGGCCCCCCGAAGAAATTCTGACCGAAGCCGCTTCCCTGGTAACCGCCGGGGTCCGGGAATTGGTCCTGGTTGCCCAGGATACCACCGCCTATGGGCAGGACCTGGCCTCCGGGGAGCGTCTGACCTCACTCCTTGGCCAGCTGGCGGAGGTGGATGCGCACACCTGGATCCGGATGCTTTACGGGCATCCCCTGAGCCTGGATCCCGCCCTGCTGCAAACCGTGCGGCAATACGACAATCTGTTGCCCTATTTTGACATTCCCATCCAGCACGCCGCCGACACGATCTTGTCCAAGATGGGCCGCCAGCACCGCGGCGACCACCTCCGCCGCCTGTTTGACACCATCCGCCGGACTGTACCGGATGCGGTTTTACGCACCACCGCAATCGTCGGTTTTCCAGGTGAAACGGAAGCCGATTTCAATCAGTTACTGGATCTGGTGCGGGAGGTTCGTTTCGATCATCTGGGAACGTTTATCTATTCCGATTCGGAGGATTTGCCCTCCCATCGCCTGCCCGACCCGGTGGCCACCAAAACGGCCGCCCTCCGGCATGACCGGCTCATGGAATGCCAGGCTGAAATTGCCGAAGCCGCCAATCGTCGATATCGTGACAGCGTTCTGACGGTTCTGGTGGAAGAGCAGCAGGAACCGGCGCTTTATACCGGGCGGGCGTGGTTCCAGGCACCCGAGGTCGACGGACTGGTATTTGTCCGCGGCAGCGATCTTGAAACAGGATCCTTTTGCCGGGTGCGCATAACCGACACACTGGAATACGACCTGGTCGGAGATGTCGATGTCTAATATAAAAGACCGCGTACTGGTGGCGGTGAGGGATGACCTGGCGCGTATTGAAACCGCCCTCGCCGGAAACCTGAATCCCCATTTCGACCTGGTGCGTAAAACAGCCGGTCACCTGTTGTTCAGCGGAGGAAAGCGTTTTCGGCCGCTTCTGCTCATTCTCTGCGCAAGGGCCTGCGGGAGAAGCGATTCTTTTGTGACCAGATTGAGCGTCATTACGGAGTATCTCCATGCCGCTACCCTGCTCCACGACGATGTGGTGGACGGGGCTGCGGTGCGCCGGGGCAAAGCAGTCGCCAGCAGTGTCTGGGATGCTGCCACGGCGGTTCTCACCGGTGACTTTTTATTGGCCCGAACCCTTACCATTGCAGCGGAATCAAACCGGCCGGACATCATCCGGGTGATCGCCGGCGTTACGGAGCTCATGTCCCAGGGGGAGATTCAGCAACTGGCCGACAAGGGGAACACAGCGCTGACGGAGGCAGCCTATCGGGAAGTTATCCGCTGCAAAACCGGGGCACTGATTGAGGGGAGCTGTCGGGTGGGCGCCATGATTGCAGGCGCCGATGAAGGCAGGTGCCGGGCACTTTCCGCATACGGGGCCAACATTGGAATGGCGTTTCAAATGGCGGACGATCTTCTCGATTTTACCGCCGAGGCCGCCGTTTTGGGGAAGGAGCCGGGGGCCGACCTGCGCGAGGGCAAAATGACCCTTCCCACCATCCATGCTTTGCAAAAGGCGGATACTGCTGATCGGAGGGAAATCGAGAAAATGGTAACTTCTCCGGAATTTCTACCCGGCGCGTTCGAGCAGTTTGTTCGCCTGCTGAAAAAATACGGGAGCATCGAATACACGCGTCTTCAGGCGGTTCGGCATGTCCGTCAAGCCAAGGAGCAGCTGAGCGACTTTCTTGCATCCGAAAGCGTCGAAACGCTGCATGACATCGCTGATTACACGCTCGAGAGAAAAATGTAAGGAGAGAAGCATGACATCGGTATTTCATACCGTCAAAATTGCTTGTGGGGTTATTGTGTCTGTCTGTTTCCTGCCCTTTTTTTTCTCAAACACCGCATGGGCCCAAAACCGGGACACTACCCGCACGATTATTGTGATTGAATCGGTTGATGTGCAGAAAGACAACAAGCAGCAGGCCCGCGAACTGGCTCTGTCAAGAAGCCTCAAAATAGCCGTCAACCAGGCCGTATCCGATTTGGTGCCAACCGATACACTCCTGTACCACTTCAAGGCGATTGACGATTCTTTTTCTGGAAAAACAGATAGCTATATACAAACCTACAAGGTCCTTACGGAGTTTGACAGCGGTGCAAAATATGGTGTCGTGGTGAAGGTAACCGTTGCGCTGGATGCCCTTCTTC
>CAZKYZ010000007.1:0-25314 GCA_964557055.1 uncultured Desulfobacterales bacterium | reverse complement strand
GCCACAGATGAAACAGGTCGTCCTGCTGAACTCGTGTGGCATTCGCAGATTGTCGGGTCATTATTACGAAGAGGCATCGATTGGTAGCAGCTATCTGGAATGACATGGTTATAAATGAAAAACTCCCCGATCCCTTAGATATTTTCGAACGAACCCTAAACCGTAGGAGATTCCGTGTACAGCCGTTGCCGGAAACGGAGCGGGATTGTTTTTGAGAATATGCTCAAATTAACGGTTGACATTTATCCTGTCCTTATTCTATGGGTTTTTTGTTTTTTTGGAGGGGCACCATGGGAGAGAGAACTTTTGATTTCTGGCAGGATCATTCCCGCAACTACCTGGAGATGGCGCTGGCAGCTGATCATCGCGAAATACCCAAAAATCCGGATGGCTACGGTAAAAGAACCGGGGATTGCGGCGATACCATCGAGATTTATATCCAGCTGGATGTAACCGGAAAAATTAAGCATGTGTCTTATGACACGGACGGCTGTCTCAACACCAATGCCTGCGCCAATACGGTGGCCGTGATGGCTGAAGGCAGGCGGGCGGTGGAAGCCTGGGAAATCACGCCGGAAAGGGTTGCTGAATACCTGGAAACCCTGCCGGAAAACGAGACCCATTGCGCCGAACTGGCGGTAGGCGCCCTCTACAAGGCATTGGCCAGCTTGAAAACGTTTTCCCCAGGAACCCATGAAAAAGATAACTAGTGTCCATCCAGAAACGGCATCTTTCAGCCCGGAGCTGCGTTTTCGCTCTTTTGAAGTAATGGCGCAGCCAGTCAAGGTTTATTCAACATAGCCCGCTATGCTTCCGGTTTCAAAATCGCTCAGGCCTTGCTCCGAACCAAAATCTGCCATTTCTGGATGGACACTAAATAGATAAAAAATGGAGGCTTACAATCGTATCGCCTACCGGTCATGGCCAACAATCCCCTTCGATTCGCGGAAGACGAATGCATCCGATATCCCTTGACAGTAAATGGGATGTTGATTATAAAAGCTAATTTGATTTTATTCATGAAAAGGATGTCGATTCAGTACAAAGGAGTCTGGGAGTTCGTTTCCGAATGAAGCTGGAAAAACGTTTAGAGAAAAACAAGACTGGTATTCTCAAGAAGTGGTTCGATCGGCTCGCATCGACATACCCACAAGACACCGCTAAATTCCTCAAAGACCAGAAAGACAGCTTCGCCAATCCGGTGGGTACCACTTTTCAGGACTGCCTGGAGCCCATCTTTGAATGGCTGCTGGGGAAGGGCGACACCAGCTCCCTTCTTGCGGCCCTTGATCCCATCATACGCGTCCGTGCGGTCCAGAACTTCACACCGTCACGGGCTACTGCCTTTGTCCTGCTGCTCAAGCCGATTATCCGAGATATTGCCGATTCATCCGGAGCCCAACCTGCCGCAGAACTGCAGGAGATGGAGGACCGCGTGGATGAGCTCTTGTTGAGGGCATTCGACAAATTTATTGAATGCCGTGAGAAAATATATGAACTCAAAGTTTCCACCGAAAGAAATAAAATATACAGTGCGTTTTCGCGGGCAGGACTGATACACGACCTTCCGGATAACGGTCCGGAGCTCATCAGTTAACATTAATATTTTAGAGCGGGCCGGGCGGCCGCGTCGCCGTGGCCCCGCACAGTGAGGTGATCGTAAATGAATCGAGGTTACATTGTTTCCCTCATAGCGGTATTCGTTCTGTTTCTGCTTTCCTATGTGGGTGCGCAGGGTTCTGGCGGGCAACTCTTTTTTGGGTTTCTGCTTCCGTATGCGGCCCTGGTCGTCTTTACCTGGGGGTTTATCGCCAAGGTAATGGGGTGGGCCAGATCCGCGGTTCCCTTCAACATCACCACCACATGCGGACAGCAGGAATCTCTTCCGTGGGTGAAACCGGATCCCATCGACAACCCGTTTTCGAAAGGGGCTGTGATTGTCCGGATGGCGCTGGAAATTTTCTGTTTCCGGTCGTTGTTCCGCAACACGCGGGCTGCTTTTCACAAGGAAGGTAAAATTGCCTATAACCTGGAAATTTTCCTGTGGCTGGGCGCCATCGTTTTCCACTACGCTTTCCTGACGGTTCTCATCCGCCATCTGCGGTTTTTTCTGGATCCGGTCCCCGGAGTCCTCAAGCTGCTGGAGGCCCTCGACGGGTTCATGCAGTTCGGTTTGCCGATCGTCTACATGTCGGGGGTCGGTCTGCTGGCGGCGGTACTCTATTTGCTGGCCAGGCGACTTTTCATCTCCAAGGTGAAATACATTTCACTGGCCGCCGATTTTTTCCCCCTGTTTTTAATCGGCGGAATCGCATTCACCGGAATTCTGATGCGCTATTTTACCAAAGTGGATATCGTTGCCGTCAAGGAACTGACCATGAATCTGGCAAGTTTTCATCTTACCGTTCCGGAGGGCATCAGCAGTCTCTTTTTTGTGCACCTCTTTTTTGTCAGCGTCCTCCTGGTCTATTTCCCCTTCAGCAAACTCATGCACGCGGGCGGGATCTTTTTGAGCCCCACACGGAACATGCCTGGAAATACGCGCGCCTACCGGCATGAAAACCCGTGGAACTATCCGGTAAAGGTTCATACCTATGAAGAGTATGAAGATGACTTTAGAGAAAAAATGGTTGAAGCCGGCCTTCCCGTTGACAAGGAACTGGAAGTCACAGAGCCAGTGGAAGAGGAAAAGGAGTAACGAATGAAAGACCTACCGAAATCTGAAGAACATTTTTCAGGCTTAATCGGCAAACAGCCGCCATCGACGGGATGGATGGATACCCCCATCAATATCCGCAAGGGTATGTACTGTTATGCCTCTAACCCGAAAAGCGTGCAAACCTTAAGCCTTCCCAACGCCCGTTCCTGGAACCCCCTGGATGACGACTGGCAGCTTCCGGAAAACTGGAAGGAAATCGTCTATGAGGGCCTCCGGGACCGCCTGGAAAAATTCCGGTCTCTTAAAGTGTATATGGATATTTGTGTTCGCTGCGGCGCCTGTGCCGACAAATGTCATTTCTTTCTTGGAACGGGTGACCCCAAGAACATGCCGGTCCTGCGGGCGGAGCTGATTCGATCCGTTTACCGGAATGAATTCACCAGATTCGGCAAGATCCTGGGTGAACTTGCCGGGGCCCGGCCGCTGACCCTCGATGTACTCAAGGAGTGGTGGTATTATCTGTACCAATGCTCCCAATGTCGGCGCTGCTCGGTGTTTTGCCCGTACGGAATAGATACCGCCGAAATTACGCTGCTCGGCCGGGAATTGATGAATCTGTTGGGCCTCAATATCGACTGGATTGCTACACCGATATCCAACTGCTACAAGACCGGCAACCATCTCGGGATCCAGCCCCACGCGTTCAAAGACATGCTCGATTTCTTCGTGGAAGATATCGAATCAGTTACCGGGCTGCAGGTGAAACCCACCTACATGAAAAAGGGGGCGGACATCCTGTTCATCACGCCATCCGGTGACGTTTTTGCCGATCCCGGTACTTACACCTGCATGGGCTACATGATCCTGTTTCATTTTCTCAAGGAGAAATACGGATTGGAAGTGACCTGGAGCACCTATGCCTCCGAAGGCGGGAACTTCGGCTTCTTCACCTCCCACGAGGTCATGAAACGACTGAACGCCAAGATGTACATGGAAGCCAAACGCCTGGGGGTCAAGTGGATTCTGGGCGGGGAGTGCGGCCACATGTGGCGGGTGATCAACCAGTACATGGACACCATGAACGGCCCGGCAGACTTTTTGGAAGAACCGGTCAACCCCATCACCGGTACCAAGTTCGAGAACGCCATATCAACCAAGATGGTTCACATCGTGGAGTTTACGGCGGATCTCATCAAACACGGCAAACTCGACCTCGATCCCAGCCGGAACGACAACAAAATAATTACATATCACGATTCCTGCAACCCCGCCCGGGGAATGGGGATGTTTGAGGAACCCCGCTACGTTATCCGGAATGTCTGCAACAAGTTTTATGAAATGCCGGAAAATACGATTAAGGAACAGACTTTCTGTTGCGGCAGCGGAGCCGGGTTGAACGCCGGGGAGGATATGGAACTGCGGATGAGCGGCGGTATGCCGCGGGCCAAGGCCGTCAAGCACGTACATGATAAATACGGCGTCAATATGCTCAGCACCATCTGTGCTGTGGACCGGGCCGCTTTTCCGGACCTCATGACCTACTGGGTTCCGGAGGTGGATGTGACCGGTGTTCACGAACTGGTCGCCAACGCCCTGGTCGTGTCGGGCGAAAAGGAAAGAGAGACGGATTTGCGAGGGGAACCGCTGCCGGGAATGGAGGAAGATTCAGATGAATGATAAAAAATACATTCTTGCGGGATTAGCCGTATTATTAGTTATTGTGACCGTTCCTTTCTGGATCAACATCGGGTCCGCTTCCAAACCACCGGAACCCGAGCTGACGGTAAAAGCCAAAGAAGCCAAAAACTGCGTTCTTCCCAAAGACGTCATGGTTACCGATCATATGCAGCTGCTGGACGTCTGGCGGGATACGGTTGTCCGTAACGCGGAACGGATTTACGTCAATGCCGAGGGGAAAGAGTTCAACATGAGCCTTTCCAATACATGTCTGGATTGTCACTCCAACAAAGCTGAATTCTGTGACAGATGCCATACCTATGCTTCAGCCGATCCCTACTGCTGGGATTGCCACATTGATAATCCGAAGGAGAAAGAGTGATGGAGACCAAGAGAAGAAATTTCTTGAAAATAGCCGGCGCTACCGCCGTTGGGCTCTGGACCAAACCCACGCTCAATGCATTCGCGTCATCCGGCGGGCAGGATGCGGCTCCCCAGGCAACAACGCGCAAGGGGGATAATGCCCTGACGGCCAAGCACTGGGGCATGGTCATCGACACCCGGGCGTATGAATCAGCGGAAGACCTGGAGCCCATCATCGAAGCCTGTGTCGCGGCCCACAACATTCCGGATATGGAAAACTCGCGGCACGAGATCAAATGGATCTGGGAAGAGCATTACCACAACGCGTTTCCGGGGAAAACCAACCCGTACCTGAACGAACGGGTTGAGCATCTCCCCTTTCTGGTACTTTGCAACCATTGTGAGAATCCTCCCTGCTGCCAGGCCTGCCCCACCCAGGCGACCTTTCAGCGGGAGGACGGGATCGTGATCATGGATTTTCACCGCTGCATCGGTTGCCGCTTTTGCATGGCAGCCTGTCCGTACGGGTCCCGCAGCTTTAATTTCAAGGATCCCAGGCAGTTCGTAGAACACCGCAACCCGGAATTTCCGTTCCGGATGAAAGGTGTGGTCGAAAAATGCAATTTTTGTGCGGAGCGCCTGGCCGTCGGCAAAATGCCGGCCTGTGTAGAGGCGTCGGACGGCGCCATCGCTTTCGGTGATCTGGACGATCCCGAATCTGAGGTAAGGGAGCTGTTAAAAGAGAACTATACCATTCGGCGGAAACAGGGTCTTGGTACCGGGCCGTCCGTTTACTATATCGTGTGAGGTAATTATGCTTGAATATGCAATCAAAGGAAACAAGCAATACTATGGATGGATCACGGCGCTGCTCGCTGTGATCGGAGTCGGAGTCGTCACCTACCTGATCCAGTTCAACCAGGGTCTCGGGATTACCGGCATGAGCCGGGACGTCTCCTGGGGGTTCTACATTGCCCAGTTTACCTTTCTTGTCGGTGTGGCCGCCGGGGGAGTAATGGTGGTATTGCCTTACTACCTCCATGATTACAAGGCTTTCGGCCGGATCACGATTTTGGGCGAATTTCTGGCCATTGCGGCCCTGACCATGTGCCTGCTCTTTATTTTCGTCGATCTCGGGCAGCCCATCAGGGGTCTCAACGTTATATTCTATGCCTCCCCCCGTTCCATGCTCTTCTGGGACATGTGCGTCCTGCAAGGATACCTGTTTCTCAACATCGTGGTGGGATGGAATGTGCTGGAAGCGGAAAGAAACGACGTTCATTATCAGCCCTGGGTCAAACCGCTAATCTATCTTTCCATTCCCTGGGCAGTCGGCATTCATACGGTAACAGCCTACCTGTACTGCGGCCTGCCGGGCAGAGGCTTCTGGCTGACCGCCATTCTGGCGCCCCGCTTCCTGGCATCCGCCTTTGCGGCCGGCCCGTCTTTTTTGATCCTGCTGTGCCTGATCGTCCGCAAGGTGACCAATTTTGATCCCGGCAGGGAACAGATTCAGTCACTGGCCAAGATCGTCACCTATGCCATTATCCTCAATGTGTTCTTCCTTCTGTGCGAGGTGTTCGTGGCCCTGTACAGCGGGATCCCGGAGCATATCGACCACCTGCAGTACCTGTTCTTCGGGCTTCAAGGTCATGCCAGCCTGGTGCCCTGGATGTGGTCTTCCATGTTCCTGATGCTGCTGGGTATCATTTTGCTCCTGATTCCCATATGCCGTAAAAACGAAGCCGTTCTGGCGGTGGCCTGTGTATTCGTTTTTATTGGCACCTGGATCGACAAAGGTATGGGCATGATCTCCGGTGGATTCGTCCCCAACCCCATGCACCATGTCAATGAATATATGCCCACGTTTCCGGAAATCCTGATTACCCTCGGCGTTTGGGCAACTGGTTTTCTGGTGCTGACCGTCCTCTATAAGATCGTTGTTGGCGTCAAAGGGGAAGTCGAAGTCTGATCGGGTTTTGAAATCGATGTGTGAAAGGCGCCCGTTCTGCGGGCGCCTTTTTTATTTTGAAGTACGGATTTGGATGGGGAATCCGTTAACTCGTAAAACCTTATTGGCTGCAGACTCACGCGGATGGACACGGATATTGTACCAAACCACTTGTTTGATGAATTCGTAAAAACTGTATTTTTAACCACAAGGACACAGAGAGCACAGAGAAATGCTTTCTTTTTCAATTGTTTGCCTCTGTGCTCTCTGTGTCCTTGGTGGTGAATTGGGCTTTTTTACAGTGCCATCTTGTTTGGACCCAATATAGCCATCGTTTTGCGCGAGAGACAATAGGTGAAAAAAATAACGGGAATAGCCAATGAGACAACGGGGTTTGTACTGGATTTGCCCCAAGGGCAACTGGAATAATAGCCGGCCAGATTATGTTTGCGTCTGTCTGCGGCAGAAAAAAAATAAAGCGGCGAATATAGATCTTAATACATGAAAAAACAAACCACCATACCGTCGACACGCCGGCATCGAACCGAGATCACCATCAAGGGCAGTCGTTTTATTACGACCATCGGGCATACGGAGAGCGTTGATGATGCCAAACGGTTCATTGAAGCCGTTAAAGCCGAGTTTGCGGATGCCACGCATAACTGCTGGGGGTTTGTGGCCGGCGGAACACAGACGGCACCGGCAACCGGCATGAACGATGACGGCGAACCGAGAGGAACGGCGGGACGGCCCATACTGAACGTGCTGGAACACTCCGGGATTTGCGAAATAACGGCCGTGGTCACGCGCTATTTCGGCGGCACCAAGCTGGGGCGCGGCGGGCTGGTGCGAGCTTACAGCCGCAGCGTGTCCGAGGCGCTGGAGATGTTTCCCCTGGAGGAAAGGGTGGTTATGGTGGCTCTGTCCGTTACGGTGGATTACGCGGTGGCGGAGAGCGTTAAGAAAATTTGTATCACTGCCGGCGGAAAAATGGTGGATGCCCATTACGCGGCGGATGTTGTCCTTCGCCTGGAAATACCGGAAGTGAGCAGAGCGGATGTCGTTGAACAGATTGCCGGTATTACGGCAGGAAAGGCCGAGATTCGATAATTGACCATCAAGCACATAAACAATAAATAATACCAAAGCTATTCTGAACCGATTCTCATCGAATGGTTTGAATGCTGAATAACAACAAGTCACCGCTGAAGTCAGCGATTGGCCTTGCGGTAACCAAGTTGGTCCATGGCAATAATCTGCTTACAGATATTGGCAGAACCTTCAACGATGACGTAGGTCGGAATATCCCGGTAAAAGCGGGCTATGGGATATTCGGTTGAATACCCGTAGGCTCCCAGTATCCGCATAGCGTAGTTGGCACATTTCATGGCTGTTTCACCGGCAAAATACTTGGCCTGAGCCACCTCTAAGCCGTTGTTGAAGTGGCCCTGGTCTTTTTGCCAGGCGCCTTTGTAGACCAGCATCCGGGATGCCTCGATATCCGTAGCCATCTGGGCGATCATGTCCTGGTTCATCTGAAATTTTCCGATGGGCTGTCCGAACTGCTTTCGCTCGTTACAGTATCGCGTGGCAATATCAAGACAGGCCTGAGCGCATCCCACGGCTCCGGCAGCAGCCGAAATGCGCGTATTGTTCAAGGAACGGAAAACGATTCCGGCGCCGTCACCCGGCTCTCCCAGAAGGTTCTCTTTGGGAATCCGGGTGTTGTCGAAAAAAATTTCTCCGGTGGGGGAAGAATGGGAGCCGAGCTTATCCAAATCCGTGGTTTTGATTCCGTTGAAATTCTTCAGCTCTACTATTAATGCCGACATGCCCTTGCCGCGTTGTTCCCGATCCGTATAGCAGTAGCAAATTACCAGATCTCCCTGATTCGCATTTGAAATCCAGGTTTTGGAGCCATTGAGCAGCCAGTGATCACCCCTGTCCTCGGCAACGGTTTCCATCGACATTATATCCGACCCCGCATTCGGTTCGGTAATGGCAAATCCGCCCAGGTATTCACCGCTGCATAGTTTGGGTACGTAGTGTTGTTTGGCCGCTTCGGTTCCGTATTGTACAATCGGATATGCACAACCGATCGATGAGAGATTGTATTGTACACGCAGGGAACTCGACACACGGGCGATTTCTTCGGTGATGATGACAGCCGCCAGCCAACCCATATCCTCACCGCCGTATGCCTCCGGAATTACGGCACCAAAAAAGCCGAGTTCTCCCATCGGCCGAATCACTTCATCGACAGGCAGGTAATGACGAGCGTCCCATTCATCGGCAAACGGGGCAATTTTTTTGGCAGCGAATTCTCGCACCGCCTTTTTCAGCATCTGATTCTCATGGGACAGTCCGAAATCCATCTTTTTGTGCTCCTTTTATTTTTTAACACGTTGTACGGCAACCATCCCGACGGGATCAATTGCGACGACATCGTTGCGCTTTGCTGCCACGGTTACAACCCCCGTGAACTTGATGATTGGTTTTCGAGTACGGCGGCAATTCCCAGTCCACCACCGCCACAGATGCATTCCAAACCGTAACGCACCCCTCGCCGCTGCATTTCGTAGAGCAGCGTCACCAGCACCCGGGTTCCGGTGCAGGCAATCGGATGGCCCAGTGAAATACCTGAACCGTTCACGTTGACCTTCGCGTAATCCGACGGTTCGACGCCCATATCCTTTAAATCCGCCAGGACCTGGGCGGCAAAGGCCTCCTGAATCTCAATCAGGTCGATCTGTTCAATATTCATACTTGCCGCAGCCAATGCCTTTTTGACGGCAAGGGGGACGGTTTTGTAGGCACGGCGCGGATCTTCACCAGCCACGGCACAGCTCTTGAAAGTGGCCAATGGCCGGATACCCAAGGCAGCCGCCTTTACAGCCGACATGACCACTACCGCTGCCGCACCGTCATTTTCGGTAGACGAATTGCCGGCGGTGCACACGCCCCCGAGCACCGGCTGCAATCGGGCCAGTTTTTCCAGGGTCGTATCCCGGCGGGGCGTCTCGTCCGTATCGATTCGAATCGAGGCACCGCCTTTTTGCGGGATGGTGACGGGCACGATCTCTTCGGCGAACCGATCCTTCGCCATTGCCGCGCATGCCTTTTGATGGCTTTCGAAGGCCCAGCGGTCACAGGCCTCCCGGGAGATATCTTCTTCACTTGCCGCGGTTTCGGCCCACGACATCATCGAGGGCAAAATACCATAGCGCGCTTCCGGCTGGGACATCACCCGCGCCCGTTGGATGCGGTCGAAAAACGGAAGCCCCCAGATCGATATGTCTCCATGCCCGCGCGGCATCCCCTTGGTTCCGCCGATGCCCCACTTGATGCTGCCGGGAAGATAGAATTCGGTGTTGCTCATGCTTTCGACGCCGCCGGCGACCACGATGTCGGCCTGTTTGGAACGGATCAAGGCAGCCGCCAGGCGGACCACATCCAGGCCGGTACAACAGCGCCGGTCAACCGTCAGACCGGGGATCGCCTCCGGCCATCCGGCCTGGAGCAGTCCCATGCGGGCGACATTGACCGACTCACCGTTCTGGTACGATTGCCCCATGATCACCTCGTCCACGTCATCCGGCGTGATCTTGGCCCGCTGTACGGCCGCATCCAGCACCAGTGCGGCGAGGTCACAGGCACCGACACTCTTTAACGCGCCAAGGTAACGGCCCACCGGCGTTCTGGCGGCACTGACAATTACCACTTCTCTCATGACATTCTCCATTTCACTATCGCCGGGTGGACCGGCGGCTAAAAGGCATTGTTGGGAATATCGACCACCTCGCGACCATGGCGCAGGCAGATGCCGAGGCTGGTCAGGGTCTGGGGAAGAACCGTGTCCACGAAGTAAGCAGCCTGCAGAACCTTGCCCCGCTGAAAATCGTAGCGCTTGCCTTTATTCAAAGAGGGTTCGTAGGCGATGACGGCCAAATCGAGCAGGCGCCAGGCGACCGTTACCTCGCCGAAAGCCATCAGCGCCGGATAGGTGTACGATGCCCACTGCAAAGGATCGATGCGCATGCGATCCTTCATCTCAGCGGCGGTTTCCCACAGACGCTCCAAAACGCCGGCCAATGTCCGGACCTTGTCGCCCAGACCGGGATGCTCGCGGTGGCTATCGCAAAATGTTACGATCTCATTTTTGAATGCATTCAGGCAGGCGCCGTCGCTGGCAGTCATCTTGCGCCCCATCAGGTCCATCGACTGGATACCGTTGGTTCCCTCGTACAGAGACATGATCTTGGCGTCCCGCAAATACTGCTCCAAGGGGTAGTCCTTGCAGTAGCCGTACCCGCCCAAACACTGAATGGCCATCTCACATACCCTGAACCCCATATCCGAACAATACGCCTTGATGATAGGCGTCATGAAGTCGACCAGATGCTGATATTTTTGCTTCTCCGCACCCGCCGGTAGTTCCAGTGCCAGATTCGCCCAGAAAGCCCCGGTGTAGATCATGGAGCGCATGCCGTCGACCTGCGCCTTCATCCACAACAGCATGCGCCGCACGTCCGGATGCTCGATAATTGCGACCTCACCCGTCGTGCGACGGGCCACGTCCCGGCCCTGGATGCGTTCGCGGGCATAGGCCAGTGCGTTTTGATAGGCCGTGCTGGCCAGGGTCATGCCGCTCACCCCGGTATTGATGCGGGCGGCATTCATCATCTGGAACATATGAGTAAGGCCCATGTTTTCCTGTCCGCACAGATAGCCGATGCAGTCGTCCCGCGAACCGAACCCGAGGGCTGCCGTCGGCGAGGCATGCAGCCCCAGCTTTTCCTCGACGCCGCTGCAGACCACATCGTTTGACTCCATGAGCGAACCGTCCGATGCGACGCGCATCTTGGGCACCACGAACAGGGAGATCCCCAGAACCCCCTCGGGGGCGCCGTCAATCCGGGCCAAAACAAGATGGATAATGTTCTCGGTCAGGTCATGGTCCCCCCAGGAGATGAATATTTTCGAACCTCTGATTTTGAAATGGTCGCCCTCGGGATAAGCCGTGGTCTGCAAAGCGGCCAGATTCGATCCCGCATCCGGCTCGGTCAGGCACATGGTGCCGGCCCACGTGCCGTCGAACATCTTGGGAACATAGAGCGCTTTCAGCGCCGGCGTGCCGAAACTTTCAATCAGATGGGCCGCCCCATGGGTCAGGCTGGGGGCCATGTTGAACGACTGACAGGCCCCGTACATCAGGTCGTTGATCACGATGCGCATCATGTGGGGAAAACCTTGCCCCCCATATTCAGGATCCCTGGCCGCCGACGTCCATCCGTCGCGTCCGTACTGCCGAAAGGCCGCCGTGAACTCCGGAGGACAGGTCACGCAACCACCGTTGAATTTGACGCCCCAGGCCTCACCAATCTCGTTTAACGGATCAACAATACCCCGAGCGAAATTGAGCGCCTCGTTGACCAGTAGATCGAGTGTTTTCTCGTCCAGGTCGGCATAGCGGTCAAGCGTACAGAGGCTGCCATAGTCGAGTTGTTCCTTGAGTATGAAAAAGATGTCTTTCAGGTTGACCTTGAAGTGTCCCATGCTTTTCTCTCCCGACACGATTGTTGGCTTGGAATCCTATTTTTTTTGCCCGGAGGCATCGTATTCATACCAGCCTTTGCCGGTCTTACGACCCAGGTGCCCTGCCTTGACTTTGCGCCGCAACAGAAGCGGCGGATAAAAGCGGGGTTCTCCGGTCTCCTGGTAGGTGGCCATCATGGCTCCATAGGTCACGTCCAGGCCGACCATATCACCGGTTTCGAAGATACCCATCTTGCGCCCGGCGCCCAGACGCAGCCCTTTGTCGATATCCTCCACGGTGGCGACTCCTTGCTCAACCAGGCGCATGGCCTCGATTGTCGACGGAAAGTTGATGCGGTTGATAACGAATCCGGCGATATCCCGATTGACCATGATCGGTTCTTTGCCGATTTGCTCTACAAACCGTTTTCCGATCCGGGCCGTTTCATCGCTGGTGGCAATTCCCTTGATCACCTCGACCGCCTGCATCATCGGAACCGGACTGAAAAAGTGGATCCCCAGAACCTTGTCCGGGCGCCGGGTCATGGCGGCCAGTTCCGTAATCGGTATGGCCGAGGTATTGCTGGCAATCAGGGCCTGTGGTCCGCAAATGCCATCCAGGGCTTTGAAAATTTCCTGTTTCAGCTCGATTTTTTCGAAAACGGCTTCGATGGCCAAATCCACTTCGGCACCGGCGGTAAAGTCCTGCACCGGTGTAATGCGTCCCAAGATCGCCGCCCGATTTTCAGACAATCTGCCTTTCTGGATAAATTTGTCCACCGACCAGGCAATGTTTTTCATTGCCTGGTCAATCGCCTCCGGGGACATATCGTTTAAAAATACCCGGATACCTGCCTGGACACAGACCTGAGCGATGCCACTGCCCATCAGCCCCGAACCAACAACCATCACCTTTTTGACAGCCATTATTTCCCTCCTATACAGATTTACAATTTCTGGGGATATTTTCTTTTAAGGCGCTAAGCGGAAATCACTCATAGCGGGTAGCTTATTTAGGATCAGATATCAAGAAAACAAAGAAAAACAGGTGAAATGGGCAGGATGTTCAATCGTGCTTAAGGGGTTTGTTTAGAATTTCGATTTTCATGCTTCTATTCTCATATCTACACCGGCAACGCAATTTTTTGTTTTTTCGGATCGCTGCAGGGGCGGTATAAAATAGCGATATGACCAATGTGGCCGGCTACTTCACAGCCGGTGGCGGCGCAGATCCGGGCGAGAATTTCATTTTTGGTCTTTTTCTCCCGATCTTCGACGAATTTGATTTTGATCAGCTCATGGATTTCCAATGCCTCTTCGACGGCGCTTATCAAAGAGGGCGCCCCGCCCTTTTTTCCCACGAGAACAACCGGTTTCAGGGCATGGGCCACCCCTCGTAAAAATTTTTTTTGACGGCTGTTCAATGGTTGCATGATTTTTTACCCTTATGTTTATGAATATTTTTCATTTCTTTCTATCCCAAAATTCGGATAGCCAAAAGAGAGACGACCCCCCATCCAATGGCCAGCAGGGTGATCAGGACCAATACGGTTGCTAAACTTCGATGCAGGGAGGTCTCGCCCTTTTTTTCGTTGTATCCCAGCAGATACCCCAGCGCAATGCCGGCCAGCAGGCCGCCGCCATGTCCCCAGTTGTTGATGCCGGGCATTAGCCCGATGATCAGCAGGCCGATGACCCACCCGGACACTTGCCGGTAAATGGCAGCGCCGTAAACGCCGCCCCGGCTTTTACCGTAGTAAAGGGTTGCCCCGATGAGACTGCACAGGGATGCCGAAGCGCCCACGGTAAATGGCACCCGGCCCACAAGAGAAACAGCAAAACCGGCAACGCCGCCGATGAGATAGATCAAAATTGTCCGACTGTTGCCGTATTCCCGTATCGCCAACGGGGCGATATAGTTAACAGCAGCCATGTTGAAGAACAGGTGCAGCAGGCTTCCATGCAGGAACCCGGCGGTCAGCAGGGTCCACCAGCGACCCTGTTGAAAAACGGAAAATGTGCCGGTGGCGCCAATATAAAAAAGGCTGTTGGGATCCGGT
The DNA here is from genome assembly GCA_964557055.1 of uncultured Desulfobacterales bacterium. Taxonomy (GTDB): domain Bacteria; phylum Desulfobacterota; class Desulfobacteria; order Desulfobacterales; family CAZKYZ01; genus CAZKYZ01. Next base: position 11,069 of record CAZKYZ010000007.1, on the reverse strand, counting down.
GCCAAAAAACCGAACGGGCTCATGGAGAACCGGGGCAGGCCGGGCCATAGCACCAGGGACAGGATGAACAGAGCTACGTTTATGACGATAAGACTTTTAACAATTCCGGCGCTCCCCATGGCACGGCTGATGGGGTTGTTTCTCAGTAGAGACCCCGGGCGGGCGGTTTCGCAATACGGGCAGCGATGCTCGTCCAGGCTGATGAGCCGTCGGCAGTTGGGGCAGAGAATGGAATTGCGCTTGTTGTTGGCCATATTTTTTCTTTCGGGTCCGGCAAAACGCCGACATGGGAAAGATAATACCGAATTGTTGAATATCAAGAGGGCTTGACGCGGGGTGTGTTTCTTTCTATGTGAGAACCCTGATGACGGACTAAAAATATGGTGAAGCGCATGAGAATGTGGCATACGGTAAGACATGCGCTCCTGATCCGGTTTTTATCACTGGTGAATTCAGCAAAAGCAACATCATTTAAATAAACGGTCGTGCTGGAAAAAACATGTCGGGCGAGATGATGCAGACAGGTGAAGATAAAACGGAACTGACCATCGGGGTGCGCCAGCTGGTAGAGCATGTCATGCGTTGCGGCGATCTCAACCTGACCTTTCAGCTTGCATCCGGGACCGTTGAAGGCATCCGTGCCCACCAGAGAATTCAAAAATCGCGGCCGGCCCACTATACCCCCGAATTGTCCGTTGCCTTTCGAAAAGAAACCGCAGATGTTGTCCTCACGGTCAGCGGACGGATGGACGGCCTTTATCAGCCGGAGACAGAAGACGGGGTTGTGATGGTCGATGAGATCAAGACGACCAACCGGGATCTGGAAGCCTATCGCGATCAGGAAAACCCGCTCCACCGGGGACAGGCCATGGTGTACGCTTATATCCATGCTGCCCAGAATAAACTGAGCATGGCTGACACCCAGCTTACCTATTATCATCTGGGAAGCGGCAAGAAGCTGGAATTGATTCGGCGGCATTCCTTCGAAGAACTGGAGGATTATTTTAACGGGCTGGTTCGCGCCTACCTCGCGTGGGCCAAGGTAATAGCGGAGTGGTATCGCATCCGGGACCGATCGGCAGCATCGATGGTGTTTCCTTTCGACGAGTACCGCAAAAACCAGCGTTCCATGGCTGTGGCGGTATACCGTGCGGCCAGGGATGGGGAGCAGCTGCTGGTTCAGGCACCCACCGGTATCGGTAAAACGCTGGCCGTACTGTTCCCGGCTGTAAAGTCTCTCGGGGAGGGAACCATTGCGAAAATTTTCTATCTGACAGCCCGTACGACAGGCAGGACCGCTGCCGAAAAAGCGCTCGCAGAGATTCGTCGCTCGGAATTACGGTTGAAATCGTTGACGTTGACAGCCAAGGACAAAATCTGTTTTTCTCCCGGGAGTGCCTGCACCCCCGATGACTGCTCTTTTGCCCGAGGACATTATGACCGGGTAAAGGCGGCACTTGAAGACATATTCACTCAGGATGCTTTTACCCGGGAAGTCGTTATCCAAAAGGCCGAGCAGCATAAGGTCTGCCCGTTTGAATTTTCTCTCGATCTTTCCCTGTGGTGCGACTGCATTATTTGCGACTACAACTATGTTTTCGACCCCCGGGTTTATTTGCGCCGTTTTTTTATGGAGAGCAGCGAACCCTATCTGTTTCTGGTGGATGAGGCCCATAACCTGGTCGATCGCTCCCGGGATATGTTCTCCGCTGAAATCCGGAAACAGCCCTTTTTGGATGCCAGAAGGGCTGTGGGCAAAAGCCGGCCGCGCATCTATCGCCAGATGGGAAAAATTAATTCCTACCTGGTTGGTACCAGAAAAACCTGCGATCTGGCCGGCGGTGCTTATTCGGAAACGGAAGAACCCGAGGGGCTGTTTCCACTCCTGGCGGATTTTGTTGGGATGACAGGCGACTGGTTGGCTTTGAATCAGAAGGAAAGCTACCGCGAGCAGTTGCTGGAACTTTATTTTTCGGTAAACACATTCTTGCGCGTGGCTCAGCAGTTCGACACCTCGTATGCGACCTGCTACGAGAAGAGCGGCCAGGATCTGAGGGTACGGCTGTTTTGCCTCGACCCGGCAGCCCAGATGGCGGAGGCGTTGAAGCGCTGCCGATCAGCTGTTTTTTTCTCGGCCACCATGGCCCCGGTGGAATATTTCAAAAAGCTCCTGGGTTGTCAGGAATCGTCGCGGGTGTACCTGTTCGATTCTCCCTTTCCGCCTGAAAACCTGGGCCTGTTTCTGCTGAGCAGTGTCTCCACCCTGTACCGGCAACGGGAAAGTTCAAAGAGTGAGGTCTGTGAAGCAATCCACCTGACCGCTTCCCTGAAAAAGGGAAATTACCTGTTTTTTTTTCCGTCGTATCAGTATATGGATATGGTCTACGCGGAATACAATCCCGGAGAAGTCGGCATACGCGCGATTATCCAGGAACCAGGGATGACTGAAGGCCAACGGGAGGCATTTCTGGATCAGTTTTCCGAGGAAAACCGGGAATCTCTGGCAGGTTTTGTCGTTATGGGAGGGATTTTCGGAGAAGGTATCGACCTGGCTGGCGAGAGACTCAGCGGTGCCGTCGTCGTCGGCGTCGGTTTGCCGGGCATATCGGCGGAGCGGGAGTTGATCCGCGCCTATTTTGATGCGGCCGAACAGGCCGGCTTCGAATATGCCTATATGTATCCCGGTATCAACCGGGTGTGCCAGGCAGCCGGGCGGGTGATTCGCACGGAAACGGACAGGGGGGTGGTTCTGCTGGTAGACCGCCGTTTTGCCACAGCGCGATACCGGTCCCTCCTGCCACCCTGGTGGCGGCCGGCAGTAGTTGTGAATATGGTGGAACTTGGCGTCAAACTGCGCCGATTTTGGGCTGAATAAGCAGTGTCGCCAAATTGCAAATGAGCATTTTGATCCGGATGTCAATGCGGCATCGGCAGGCGCAGTCGTTTTTTAACAGCCCGTTAAACATACCTCCGCAAGAAAGGTTGTTTTATCATGGAAATCATTGAAGCCATCAAAACAAGAAAAAGCATTCGGAAATTCACAGAGGAGCCTGTTTCCGATGAAACCCTGAAAGCGATCCTGGAAATTGCTTCCCGGTCACCTTCGGCAGAGAATACGCAGCCCTGGGAGTTCTTTATCCTCCAGGGAGAAGTCCTGGATAAAATCAAATCGGCCGTTGTGGCAAAAATCCAGGCCGGGGAAATGCCTCCCCAGGAGATGTCCCATCTTCACGTGGAGCGTCCCAAGGGCAGCCTGTTTCGCAAACGGCAGGTGGATATTGCCAAACAGTTGTTCGGGTTGATGAGTATTGCCCGGGAAGACACGCAGAAACGGATGGAATGGATATTGAGGGGCTTTTGCTATTTCGGTGCTCCCCAGGCTATTGTCGTTGCGGTGGACAACTGTATTCCCGTTCACGGCGGGGCTTTTGACGTGGGCGGATTGTCGCAGACCATCTGTCTGACTGCGCTTGCCTACGGGTTGAGTACCTGTATCGAAAACCAGGGAGTAACTTACGCCGATGTGATCCGCAAGTATGTCGGCATACCGGATACGCACCGGTTGATGATCGCCATTGCCATCGGATATGCAGATTGCGAGTTTCCGGCTAATCGGGTGGAGAGTGAACGAGAGCCGATTGACAATATTATTCACTTTCGGAAAACATTGTCTTGATGCGGCTTTTTGGAATGGATCCCCCTCAACAGGATTCAGGGGACCTGGAGTTCGAGAGAATTGCATAGCGCATGGCGACAGGGCCGAGAGCAGAAAAGAACCCAACCCAGAACAATTAAAGATATTACTATGAATTCAGAAGAAACCGTAGACCAGGAGCTTAAAAAGCAAAGGGACAGAATTGACGATATCGATCGGCAGGTTGTCGACCTGTTGGCAAATCGCCAGGCGGTGGTGAAGGAGATTGTGGCTTTAAAAAAAGCCCACAATATGCCGATTTACCATCCCTCCAGAGAAGAAGACCTGATTTCCGACCGGCGGCGGCGAGGCCAGGCGGCCGGACTGGATCCGGACTACCTGGAAGAAATTTTTCGTTCCGTCATGCGTCAGTCCCGCAGGGAGCAGAGTGCCCGCATGGCCACTACGGGTGTGAAACCCGACAATTCCATCTTGATTGTGGGCGGACGGGGAGAGATGGGGGCCTATTTTTGCGACTGGTTTGAAAAGGCCGGCTATCCGGTGGATACCATGGGCCGGGAAGACTGGGGGCGGGTTGGCAAACTGTGCGCTGGGAAAAGCCTTGTTCTGATCAGTGTTCCTATCGATGCCACATGCAGGATCATACAGGAAATCGGGCCGCATCTGCCGAAGCATTGTGTCCTTGCGGATCTAACCAGTATTAAGAAAGCTCCCCTTGAAGCCATGCTGGCCCATCACCGCGGACCCGTGGTGGGGCTGCATCCCCTTTTCGGGCCGACCACTTCAACGCTGGACAAGCAGATTGTCGTGGCCACTGCCGGCCGGGATGATGATGCCTGCCAATGGCTGCTGGATCAGTTTTCTGTGTGGGGCAGCATCGTGGTCCCCGCCAAAGCCGAAGAGCACGACGCGATCATGGACATTGTTCAAACCCTGCGTCATTTCGCCACTTTTTCTTTTGGCCAGTTCCTGCGGCGCAAACAGGTCAACCTGTCACGCACCCTCGAGTTCTCGAGCCCCATTTACCGCCTGGAGCTGGGCATGGTTGGCCGGCTTTTTGCGCAGGACCCGAAACTGTACTCCGAAATCATCTTCGCCACACCGGAACGACTGCGTCTATTGAAAGAGTACATCGCCTCTTTGAACCGAAACCTGGAAATGGTCGAACAGGGTGAAAAACAGTTGTTCAACGCGGAGTTTAAAAAGGTGGCCGAATGGTTCGGACCTTTTGGAGAGCAGGCTTTGCGGGAAAGTTCCTACCTGATTGATAAGTTGATCGAGCGATTTTAGTACTTGTAAAGGAAAACCTGCGCAGCGACACAGGCAGTTGTTTATCTGTTCTCGATATGTTGTTATAATGCCTGATTCACGATGGGGCACTTTTTTGACGAAAAAAATGCCCCCTCCAATCTCTTATGTCGGAGAAATCAATAGAAAAACATCAAACGACTGATTACTGGTGATGATTTGACTATGACAGGCGTTTTTGGTAATATGCGCCAGACGACTACCCCCCCCCGTCTTCAAGCCGGATACTACCTGCCTTATGTACCGGTCGACTAGTGCTTTCGGACCGATGATTTACGCTTATTCTCAGAGTACAGGAGGATTCCATGACAGAAAAAGCCTGGGCGGCCGCGAAATGGCCCGAAGGTGTTCCCCACCAGATTGAAGACTACGATAAACCGCTGCACAGTGTCCTTGATGAAGCCAGTGAAAAATTCCCAGGTCTCGGCTATACGGTATTCAACGGTGCCGTACGGACGTATTCCCAAGTGCGTGAAACAGCCGATCGGATAGCCAACTTTTTGGCGTCCCAGGGGATCCGTAAAGGAGATCGGGTGGCGATTTTTCTTCCCAATATACCGCATTATCCGGAAATTTATTTCGGGATACTGAAATCGGGCGGCGTTTGCGTCACCTGTAACCCGCTCTATACACCGTCGGAGCTTAATTATCAGTTGAAGGATGCCGGCGCCAAAGCTTTGTTCTGCATGGACCACCCTCTGTTTTATCCGACTTCCGTAAAAGCCATTGTGGGTACGGATGTGGAAACGGTAGTCATCTGTTCGATTAAGTCCTACCTGCCGCCGTTGAAAAGTTTTTTAGGGGGGCTGCTGGGCAAAATTCCCAAGGCGGCGTCTTACACGCCGGGACATATGTTTTTTGACCAGGTGGTTGCGGCGGCACAGCCGGAGCCTCCGGATATAGACATCGATGCGACCAAAGATCTGGCCTTGATCATTTATACCGGTGGCACTACGGGTGTTCCCAAGGGGGCGGCTCTGACCCACAGCAATTTTGTGTATGATCTTATGGCACTGGATGAGTGGGTGCGGCTCCCCAAGACCCCGGGCGGCCCCCCCGAAAAGATAGCACATGGTGGTGCCCACACCTATCTTGGGGTATTGCCATGGTACCACAGCTTTGGCATGACCTGTGCCTTATTGTCTGCCTGTGCTTCGGGAAGCCGCCTGATCTGCGTCCCGGATCCGAGAGCCGGTAACCCGCCGTTTACGGAAGTGCTGAAAATCGTTCAACGTGAGAAACCGACCATCATGCCGGCTGTGCCGACAATATTCGTGGCTTTTACCAATCATCCGCTTATCGACAAGTATGACCTGTCGTCCCTGATGGGCTGTTTTTCCGGTGGGGCTCCCATGCCGCCGGAAGTGTGTCGCCAGTTCGAGGATAAAACCGGAGCGATTATATTTGAAGGGTACGGGTTGAGCGAGACGGCTCCGGTGGCAAGCTCAAACCCCACCTCCACGGACGGACGCAAGGTCGGGTCCATCGGATTCCCCATACCGGGAACGGACATTAAGATCGTGGACCTTGAAACCGGTTTGACCGAGCTTGGGCAGGGTGAGGACGGAGAGATCGCCATCAGCGGGCCCCAGGTGATGCAGGGCTACTGGAATCGCCCCGAAGAAAATGCGGCGGTTTTTCGGGAAATCGACAGCCGGCGCTATTTTCTGTCCGGAGATATCGGGCACGTTGATGATGAGGGCTATATCCTCATTACCGATCGGAAAAAGGATATGATTCTTGTGGGCGGTTTCAATGTGTATCCCCGCGATGTGGAAGATATCCTGTTCACCTACCCCAAGGTGGCGCTGGCAGCTGTTGTGGGGGTGCCGGACGTCAAAAGCGGGGAGATGGTTAAAGCATTTATCCAGCTCAAACCGGGTGAGACGGCAACGGAAGCTGAAATTCTCGATTTTTGCAAAGAAAATATGGCCGGTTACAAACGGCCCAGGGTTATCGAGTTTCGTGATGAAGTCCCGGTTTCTCCAGTAGGCAAAGTATTGCGCAGGGTATTGCGCGACGAGGAGCTGGAAAAAGCTGGAAAATAACCAACGGGAGGAGAAAATGCAGCATTACAGCATAAAAAAATGGTTACTGCTGATTGTTTCCGTATGTTTCCTTTTTGCCTGTGCGTCGACAACGCCCAAACCTGATCCGGAAGAAGAAGCACTCCAGCAGAAAATGGAGGCCGTTCGGAAATCCAGGGCAGAGGAAGAACGTCGTATTGAACTTGCCAAGCAAAGGGCAATGGAGATCGAGCAGGTACGTCAGGATTCCGAAACCCAAAAGCAGGCCGCTGAAGAACAGCAGTTTATTTACGAAGATATTTACTTCAAGATCAACAGTTCGAAGTTGACACCGAATGCCATTGCTCTGTTGAAACGGAAATCGGCTTACCTGAGAGACAACCCCGGCATTACGGTCATGCTTGAAAGCTATTGTGATGATCGGGGTGGGCCCCTGTTTAATCTTCGGCTTGGCGATCTGAGAGGCGGCCGGGTGAAGACATTTCTCATCCGCGAGGGGATTTCAGTCGACCGGATGATGGTGGTCAGTTATGGTAAAGAAAGGCGGTTGGATTCCGGCAGTTCCCCCGAAGCCAGGGCCAAGAATCGCCGGGTCCATTTTATGATCAACAAATGACTTCCGCCGATTCCTGCGGCAGTTTCTGTCTTTAAGGAAAATGAAAAGGCCACGTCCGAGGGTGTGGCCTTTTTTCGTCTCCGCCCGGAGCCGTTATTTATATTTTTCAGCCGCCGGATGGAGCACATTTGGGTCCCGAGAAACCGCCGGACCCTTTTGGGATACCATTGGGCCGGATGGCACCGGCCGACATCAGCTTTTCAACCTTCCCGCTGCTGCATTGGGGGCATTTCGGGTCCGGTTCGGTGGATGAAAGAAACAGGGCTTCAAATTGGTGGCAACAATCGCAGCAAAAAAATTCATAAATCGGCATCGCCGGTCCCTCCAGATCTTTTTTAAAAAAAAGATAAGAACTGTAGAGGTGAAGTCAATATGCACCGATGGAAAAAATCGGTCAGCGTTCGTTATCCGGCTGTTGCAGCAGCCGATCCGCGGGAGTGTTTGCCTACGCCCCTTGCCAGGGTTACCACGAAGTCTTGAACATTGGTCAATATGGAACGGGCTGTAAGAGATCCGCGATCAGACAGTTTGTTGACAGCGAACTCAGACATATCGACCGAATAGAAATAGACAGGGCGGACATCTCCATTGTCGAGGACTTTATAAGAGGATGCCATATTGCCGGTTGCGATGGTATGCAACTGGGTGGCCAGGGCGATAATCGTCGTCGCTTTTCGGGTGAGTTTGCGCATTTCGTCCTGAGCCTGGTAGACATCGGCAATCACTTCCGGCATCGGACCGTCGTCACGAATGGATCCGGCCAGCACATACGGGATCTTTTTACGGATGATGGTTTTCATGATACCGTCTGTGACGATTCCTTTTTCAATGGCTGCCTGGATGGACCCGGTTTCCCGGATTTGATTGAGCGTGTCCAGGTGTTTGTAGTGGCCGTGCTCTACGGGTTTTTTGGAATACAATTCCTGGCCGAGCGCTGTCCGGAAAATCGCGCCTTCCACATCGTGAGTGGCCAGCGCATTGCCCGCCATGAGACCGTCGACGTATCCGTTTTCGATGAGGACAGAAAATGCCGTGCGGGCATCGTGATCGAAAACAACCGCCGGACCCAAAACCCAGAGAACGAACCCGTGGCGCCATTCGTGTTCCAAGAGGGTGTAGAGTTCATCATAGTCGATGGAAAAAGACGTTTCCCGCGTGCGATTGGATCGAAAGGCGAATTTTTCCCCCTGGGTGCTGCCGGAATTGAAAGCATTTGCGTGCAGATAGATACCTTCCTCGCCGTTTTCGGTCCGGCCGCAGGCAACCATGTCCCCTGATTTTAACCGGCGAAACTCCACAACGTCGAGGATTTCACCGGGTCTACGTACAACAACGCAGTCCATTCGAGATTCGCGGAGCAATTGCCAGACCCCTTTTTGGATCTGAAAGTATTCCGGATAAACAGATGTGGCATGGTAGTTTCGGGGGGCAACACCAGCCGAGATGACCGCTTCAAATTTCACAAGCGGTGCCTGCTCCAAACCGGAGTGTGTAAAGTCAGGCGGCGTGAATATCGGCATTTGAAAGCTCATGATATCTCCTCTGGATACAAGACTGTGAAAGCAGAAAATAGTAATGGACATCGTGTTTTTTTCAGGATAGTGACTACCAGGGGAGTAATACCTGCACGGTAGAGAGATGTCAATCTCTTCTTGCCGTGGATGTCCGCGAAAAGCAGTGGGTAAAGGCACAAGAAAAAATGGCGATGGTTTCGGATTCTGGTCAGAAAAGGGGAGGAACCGAAATAAACCCGATTATAGACAACGGGAACCACAACGCGGCGTTTGCAGGGGAGATTATCACTTCCAGTCCGGGCAGGCGGATTCTATGATAAAGGAAAGACACATACGATGAGCAGCCGCTTGAAGGGCTACCTGATGATTATCATGGCTGCGGGCCTATGGGGGTTTATCGGACCGTTTGCGCGGCTGGCATTTTCCGAGGGGGTGGCCCCCATGGAAGTCGCTTTTTGGCGGGCCGCCCTGGCCTGGCTGCTGTTTGGAGGGCAGGCGCTTTTACGGCGCCAGGTCCGTGTCCAGAAAAAGGATATACCGTATTTCCTGGCATTCGGTTTTTTCGGCGTAACGCTTTTTTACAGTGCTTATCAGATTGCGGTCAAACAGGGGGGGGCGGCCGTAGCCTCCGTGCTGTTGTATACAGCTCCGGCCTGGGTGGTGATCGTTTCCAGGATTTTTTTTAAGGAGTCACTGTCACCGGTCAAGATGACATCCCTGGCGGCCACCATTATCGGGATCATCCTGATATCCATGGGGGGTGCGAACGGCACAACCATCACGGCCATGGGGGTGTTTTTCGGTCTTTTATCCGGGTTTTGCTATTCCCTTTACTATATCTTCGGGAAATACTTTGCAGATCGCTACTCGGCGGAGAATCTGTTTTTGTATATCCTCCCCATTGGGATCCTCGGGCTGCTGCCATTTGTTTCTTTTGTGCATAAGTCTCCAACCGCCTGGGGGGCACTCATTTTTCTGGCGGCCTTTTCAACATTCGGAGCCTGTCATTTCTACTACGCCGGTTTACAGTATCTGGAAGCCGGAAAAGCTTCCATTGTAGCTACGCTGGAGCCGGTGGTTGCGGCTCTGGTGGCCTACCTGTGGTGGGGCGAGTCATTTTCCGTAAGGGGTTATGCCGGCAGCGCATTGATTATCGCTGCCGTTGTGCTGATGATCGTCTATCGATCGGACGACACCCGGGCGCAAAACGATGTAAGGTAACCTGAATGTGTTGCTCGATACGATCTGTTTTCCACCCATAAATGGTTTTTTGTCCAACCTCTGCATCAATCTGCACAACGGTTCTGCGGCGTACTCCGTTACGCCTCCGGGCCAAAAGATGCAGTTCGTGGATAGACGCGAACCATCAGAGTTGTTTGTCCATGTTGCGGGACTGCATCCAGAGAAGGCCCTTACCGCGGGATTTATAGTATACCAGCATGGTATTGGAGATGTCCGTGGACCAAAGGGTGTATTCGTTTTGACGGGTAACCGTTTTCCCCGGCCCAAAGATATGAGTAGTTTCCTCCTGAAGGGCTTTGAAGTTAGCGTAACCGGAGGTCCAAATCGTAATGGTAAACAGGCTCCCTTTGGCATACCCGTACACAATTTTTTCTACGTCTGCATTCCCGACCTTGAGTATGTCATAGGGGCGTATATATTCCGTGACACCTCCGTAAACCGGTGATGTGCCAGTTTTTACGAGGCCTTTCATTTCGGATAACGGTTCTCCCCACGAAAGACCCCGGAACCCGATAGGATCTATACGAAAGTGTCGCGATCGGTAGTTGTCAGTGGCTTCCGGGTGCGCTTGGGGCAGGTCACTCGCCACCAAGGGTTTTTGGGAAGAAGGCGGGGCGGTGCTTTTAGCTTCAGTCGTTGGCGAATCGGGATCAGGTGGGGGCGGGGTTGGCGTTTTTTCAATACGCAGAATATCATCTTTGGCGACG
>CAZKYZ010000006.1:5781-25528 GCA_964557055.1 uncultured Desulfobacterales bacterium | reverse complement strand
AATTATTGAACGAATATCATTAAAAAATACAAATAGTTAGATTTTTTTCAGGCGTCATTCGTCTTTTTTTAGTATAGATACCTGTTTGCGTTTCTTTTGCAGTGATGTGCGAAGACCCGGATAAGGAGACCGGATGTGGCTCGGTATACTTCCAGGATACTGGTGGGGATATGGGTGTTATGGGTAGTGGCACCTTCCGGATATGCAGCGGACAGGCTTCCCGTTTTTGTCAGCATTGCGCCCCAGAAATATTTTTTGCAGCAGATCGGCAAAGAACTGGTGGATATCCATATTATGGTGCCGCCGGGGGCAGATCTACACACTTACGAGCCCAAGCCGCAACAGATGATCGCTGTATCCAAAGCAAAGCTTTATTTTGCCATCGGGACAGCGTTTGAGGCGGTAAATTTAGCCCGGATAATTTCAATTAATCCACAAATAAAGGTCGTCCACACAGACCAGGGCATCCAAAAAATACCGATGGCCGTCCGGCATCGCGATGGCGGAGGTGAGGACTACGCCAAAGGAGGGGCTGCCCATGAGGGCGACCACCATGAAGACAATGGGCTCGACCCCCACATCTGGCTTTCACCGCCTCTTGTGATGATCCAGGCCCGCACCATTCTGCTTGCACTGCAGGAGGCCGATTCGGCAAACCGGGCTGCTTATGCGGAAAACTACCAATCCTTTGTCGCAGTCCTTGCAGGCCTCGATTGCGAACTCAACAACATTTTTGCTGAAAAACGCGGGCTTTCTTTTTTGGTGTTTCATCCATCGTGGGGGTATTTTGCTCACAGTTACGGGTTGCGGCAGGTGTCTATCGAAATGGAGGGGAAATCCCCCAAACCCGCCCAGTTGAAAGAATTGATCGAAAACGCCAGGCAAAGCAACATACGGTTTGTTTTTGTACAGCCGCAATTTTCGGCGAAAAGTGCCAAACTGGTGGCGAAGGAGATCGGCGGCGAAGTGGCTTTTATCGATCCCCTGGCGCAAAACTGGTTGGTCAACTTACGGGAAGTGGCTGCTAAATTCGAAGCCGCCCTGCAATAATCCATAATTCGGTAATGATTGTGTGACAAAGCGCTTATGAATACGCCGATAATCGAGATAAAGGATTTGGCCTTTGCCTATAACGGAGAAGCCGTTTTCCAGGGGGTGAATCTGGATATCCAGTACGGGGATTTCGTCGCCATGATCGGGCCCAACGGCGGCGGTAAAACCACCCTGCTAAAGTTGATGCTCGGTTTGCTTCAGCCGGACAAAGGCGTTGTTCAGGTCATGGGCAAGAGCGCCGGGAAGGCCGCTCCCGCCGTCGGGTATGTCCCCCAGGATGTCCATACGAACACCAGTTTCCCCATTACGGTTATGGATGTCGTACTGATGGGAAAATTGGCTCCGCACAAACGATGGGACCGGAAATCCTCTGCGGATCGCCGGGATGTGCGGGCCGCCCTGGATCGGTTGGCAATGGGGAATCTGTCCGCAAAGAAAATCGGTGAGCTTTCCGGCGGCCAGCGCCAACGGGTGTTTATCGCAAGAGCCCTGGTGACGCAGCCCCAATTGCTGCTGTTGGATGAACCCACCGCCAGCCTTGACACGAAAGGCCAAGCGGATTTTTTCAAGCTTCTCAAAGAACTCAATACAGATATTACCATCGTGGTTGTCAGCCACGATCTTCTGGTGATCTCTCGTTATGTTCAATCGGTGGCTTGCGTAAACAGGGGGCTGCACTATCACCCCCGGGCGGAGATCACCGGTGATATGCTGGAGACTATGTATCCCTGTACGGTGGAAGAGGTTTGCCCCGTGGAACTGGTGGCCCATGGGCTGCCGCACCGTGTGTTGAAGGATCACCAGGAGTGAATCAATGATCGAAGCCCTTCAATTTGAATTTATGCGCAACGCGCTCATGGCCGGTTTGCTGGCCAGCGTGATCTGCGGGATTATGGGGACACTGGTGGTGGTAAACCGCATTGTGTTTCTTTCGGGTGGTATCGCACACGCCGCTTACGGCGGTATCGGTCTGGCGTTTTACTTCGGTTGGCCGTTTCTGCTCAGCACCATTGGATTCTCTTTGGCCGCAGCCATGCTGATGGCCGTCATCAGCTTGAAAGCCAGGCACCGCGCGGACACGATTATCGGCGTTATATGGGCTGTGGGGATGGCGCTGGGCATTATTTTAATTGATTTGGCCCCGGGATACAATGTTGATCTGATGAGCTATCTTTTCGGGAGTATTTTGACGGTCCCCGGGTTGGACCTGGTGATTATGCTGGCCATGGGAGCAGTCATCACCGTGCTGGTGACCTATTACTACAAAGAACTGCTGGCCATGTCCTACGATGAAGAATTCGCGCGGATTCGCGGTATACCGGTAACGGCACTATATTTTTCCCTGATTGGTATGCTGGCGGTTGCCATTGTCATGGTGATTCAGGTGGTGGGTCTTATTCTGGTTATCGCCCTGTTGACGATACCGCCGTTCATCGTTGAGAAACACGCCAAATCCCTGATGCAGATGATGGTGGGATCCAGTATTCTGGGGGCACTGTTTACCGTCAGCGGGCTCTGGCTGTCCTATACCTTTGAGCTTACATCGGGGGCTACGATTATCATGGTATCCGGAGTCGGGTTTTTGCTTTCATACCTGATCGACAGTATACGGGTAAAAACAAAAAAGGCCACTTTTTAGACAAAGGATATTGTTATGTGCCATCGATGTAATTATCAGGAATTGTTGACATCGGCGGAATTGGAAGCCACAGCGAACCGTCTGCGCGTGTTGGCGGTTGTCGGCAACAACAGTTTTCCACTGTCCGCCGGCGATATTTTTAAAACCCTGGAGCGCAGCAGTTCCATCAACCGGGTGACGGTCTACCGGATTCTTGATTTGCTGGTGGCGCACGGGGTTGTCGAGCGACTCAGCACCAGCGGCCGGGCAGCCTACTACGGAATGGCCCCCAACGACCACCACAAACCCCACCCCCATTTCTATTGCAAACGATGCGGGCAGATGGACTGCCTCAATCCGGAGAGTATGAATATTGAAACCGGGCATCTGTGGAAAACCTTCCCCGGACGCATCGACAAAGTGGAAGTCCGTGTGGACGGGGTTTGTAAAAACTGTCTCAATCAGAATCGCAAAAAAGGGTCCGCTGCAGGATAAACTCTGTTGCTGCATCCCCCCTGAAAAAGTCGCCGGACGCCGTGGCGGTGTCTGTTCCCGGTCTTCTTGATCCCTCGCTTTTCGTCCTTATTTGCGGGTCAAAATGCAGATGAGTTTTCCGGATTGTATCCGCACCGTGGCGGTGTCGGCCGTGAAGACATTACTGATCCCTCTTGTTGAAGCGAGCGGCAGGTTTTCGTTTTCCAGGGGGTATGCAAGATTGCACAGCCGGATGCCGGTAGCGCCGGCGGTGATGGGAATCAGGGAAGCGATGTCGCCGGGTTTTCCGTGCAGCGTACATTCGTTTTCAGCCTCTATCAGAAAAGCGACGTGCGGGCCGTCCACAATCCGGACGGAAAGACCGGCCAGTTCGGGAGCGGTCAGCAGAAATATGTTGGATATGATCATGTCGAGACGGGCGCCCAGGACACCGATCAGGTCGATATCCGTGGCCCCCCGGCTTACCGCTACCCCTACAGCCAGTTCAAGATCGGTTTTGTCCTTATGAACGGGATGGCGGATGATCTCCGTACCGGAACGTTGCAGGCGCCAAACAAGCTCTTGGGCAAGAGAGTCCAGGTCTCCGACGACGATATCCGGCTGAATGCCGATTTCCAGGCAGTGCCGTGAACCGCCGTCCGCCGCGATGACAAGATCCGCATCGGAAAGGATACGGACCACATCGGTGGTTTTGTCCACGATGCCGTTGGCCAGAATGACCGCCTTCAATTTCCTGCTCCTTCACCGGCAGACGAGCGAGCCCCAAAAGCAGCCGCTTCCGGTTGTATGCTTTTAAGCGATCTCCAGCACCAGACCGATGGGGCAGTGGTCGGAGCCGAAGATATCGTTGTCGATATAGGCTTCCCTTATCCAGCCCTTATCGATAATATCCCGGGTAACGAAAAAATAGTCGATACGCCAGCCGGCGTTTCGTGAACGAGCCTTGAACCGATAGGTCCACCATGAATATCGCACCGTGTCCGGGTGAAAATGCCGGAAAGTGTCTACGTAGCCGTTATTATCGATCCGATCCAGCCAGTCCCGTTCGATCCTCAGAAAACCGGAGCTGTTTTCGTTGGCTTTGGGATTTTTCAAATCAATCTCGTTGTGGGCAGTGTTGTAGTCCCCGGTGATGACAAGGCTTCTGCCTTTGTCTCTCAAGGCATCGGCATAGGTGAAGAAATCCTTGTAGAAATCGAGCTTGTATTGCAGCCGCTCCGCACTCATCTGGCCGTTGGGAAAATAGATGTTGAAAAAAACGAAATCATCAAAATCCATTTCGATGATGCGTCCCTCCCGGTCGTACTCCGGTTTGCCGATTCCGGTCTTCACCTGTTTGAACGGGATTCGGGAATAAACCGCTGTGCCGCTGTATCCCTTTTTTAACGTTGAAAACGCCCAATGGGATTCATACCCGTCGACAGAAAGCATTTCATCGGTACGCTGATCCTCCTGGAGTTTGGTTTCCTGCAGCCCGATGATGTCGGCGTCCAGCTTTTTAAAAGATTGAAAGAAGTCTTTTTTTAAAGCCGCCCGCAATCCGTTTACATTCCAGGAAATCAGGCGTATCCGTTTTTTAGTCATTTACGCTCCTTCGAGATGGAGATGTTAAAATTAACGTACAGCTACAGCTTCCATTTCGATGCGGGCGTTTTTGGGTAAAGCTGCCACCTGGACTGTCGACCGGGCCGGATAGTGGTTGCGGAAGTGTTCCGCATAAACTTCATTCATGTCGACGAAATCAGCCATATCGGCCAGGAATACCGTCGTTTTGACGACCCGATCGAGGGACGATCCGGCTTCTTCAAGAATTGCCTTGATGTTTTCGATGATCCTGGCGGTCATTTCGCGAATACCGCCGGGTACAAATTCTCCATTTTCCGGATTAAGGGGCAGTTGACCGGAGACGAAGATGAGATTCCCGGAAACGATTCCCTGCGAGTACGGTCCCACTGCCTGGGGTGCGCGGTTGGTCTGGATTACTTCCTGTGTCACATGGTTGCTCATTACAGCCTCCTTTTGGGCCCGATCTGTTTTGATGCTTCATGGGCGGGCACCATCCAAGTTATAAATTTTCCGAGCGAATTAGCATTTTCAATTTTTATCAAAATAGGATAAGCAAGACAATCACTTTCGAAGCGTCAGGAGGTTTTTTTGCTGGGTACAATTGTCAACGTGATCGCCATCATTGCCGGGAGCCTGATTGGATTGTTGTTTCGTAACGGAATCCCGGAAAAATACAAGCAGACAGTTATGCAGGCCGTTGGGTTGTCGGTGGTGTTGATCGGTATCTCCGGAGCGCTCAAGACCGACGACCTGCTGCTGGTGATTATCAGCCTGGCGGTGGGAAGTATCCTGGGTGAAATGTTGCAGATTGAAAACCGGCTGGAAGCCCTGGGGAAAAAACTCGGCAGGATCATCGGAAAAGGCGATGACGGAATCTCCAAAGGGTTTGTGACGGCCAGCCTCGTTTTCTGCATCGGCGCCATGGCGATTGTGGGTGCGCTGGAAAGCGGACTCAGCGGCAATCATCAGACCCTGTACGCCAAATCCGTGCTGGATGGCATTTCATCGATTATATTTGCTTCCACCCTCGGTGTCGGTGTCCTGTTTTCCGCCCTTTCCGTTCTGGTGTACCAGGGGGCTATCACCGTCAGTGCTGCTTTCATAAAACAGTTCCTCGTGCCGGAGGTGGTCGCCCAGATGTCTTCCGTCGGCGGGCTTCTCATTATGGCCATCGGGTTCAATCTTCTGGAGATGAAAAGAATCCGGATCGGAAATATGCTTCCGGCAATTCTAATCCCGCTGGTGTATTACGTGGTTCGCCGGGCTGTTGGATAGTCCCGATACGGGAAAAACCAAATATGCGAAATATCTGTTCGGAAAAGAATCAATCCGTTTCCGGGGTGCTGTTTCTTGGGGCGGCTTTTTTTTTCTGGGGAATCGCGCCTGTCTACTGGAAGCAGTTGGGTCATGTACCGGCATTGGAAATCATTCTCCACCGGGTGGTCTGGTCTTTTTTTCTGCTGATTCCCGTGATGACTGGCTATCATCGGTGGCCGGAGTATAAACAGGTGCTGCACAGCCGCAAAACCATGGCTGTCCTGACCGGCACAACAGCGATTCTGGCCGTCAACTGGTTTGTTTTCGTCTGGGCGATAAACAACAACCATGTTTTGCAGACCAGCCTCGGGTACTACATCAACCCGCTGGTCAATATTCTTCTCGGTATGGTGTTCCTGAAAGAGAGGCTGAACCGGAGGCAGTGCCTGGCTGTTTTTCTGGCGGTTGCCGGTGTTTTGATCCTGACGTTCCATTATGGCCGTTTCCCTTGGATTGCCCTTGCCCTCGCCTTCAGTTTCGGATGTTATGGTCTTATCCGAAAAATTGTTCCGGTGAGTGCGGTTACAGGGCTGTTTCTGGAGCTGTCACTGCTGTCGCTACCTGCCGGAGGGTATATGCTCTACCTGTATTTGCATGCTGCTGGCGCCTTTTTGCGGATCGGCATTGCCACAGACCTGTTTTGCCTGGGGGCATCGCTGGTGACGGCATTGCCGTTGATTTTCTTTACCACCGGCGCCCGCCTGGTTCATTTGAAAACGGTAGGGTTTATGCAGTATATCGCCCCGAGCTGTACTTTTTTATTGGCTGTGTTTGTTTACCGGGAACCATTGTCTTCGACAGCGTTACTGACCTTTGTCTTGATATGGTCGGCCCTGGCTATTTACTCTTTCGATTCGGTTATGATGATAAGGCGTTTATCCGGCAAATCGAAACGACTTGACTAAGGGGGTCGTTTTACTTATACAGGCGTTTTTCAAATATATCTAATTCAGGGGTTTTGGAATGGGGATTCGTGAAAGAAAGGAACGCGAGAAAGGACGAAGACGTCAACAGATTACGATTGCCGCAAAGCGAGTTTTTTCCCTGAAGGGTTTCAGCCGGGCCACAATGGAAGATATTGCCAAAGAAGCGGAGCTGAGCCCGGGAACCTTGTATCTGTACTTTAAAAACAAGGAAGAACTATACGCATCACTGTCTCTTCGGATTCTTCAGTATCTGCTCATGCGGGTGGAGCACATCCACAAAGAAACGGATCTGGATATCCCCGGGAAAACGGATGCCCTTAAAAACGCCATGTTTGATGTATATGATTTCGATCCGTTGATTATTATCAATATGTTTCATCTCCAGTCCAGCGACACGCTGAAAAACCTGTCGCCCGAGCTGCTCGCCGAAATAAAGGAGCTTTCCCGCAAATCCCTTGGGGCCATTGCGGCTGTTTTTGACGAGGGCATCAAAGAAGGCCTATACATAGACAAACACCCCGTTGCCCTGGCAGACATCTTCTGGGCCCTGTTTTCCGGCGTTGTGCTCTGGAACACCAGCAAGAAGATTATCGACGAGGAGAAGGATTATCTCAAGGATACGCTGGAGATTGCGTTTGATCTTTTTATCCGGGGCCTTGCCAAATAGAACCTCACGTTATCAAGACCGTCCTATCGAACAATGCTGTCATTCGGGCTGCCCGGAAGATGCGAACAGTCTTGCGATTTCATCGACTTCGAAATCAGGCCAGTCGACGGTTTTTCCATTACGCTGTGCCCGGATACCTTCGCCCCGTTCCATGACCACACCGATTTTCGCTATTTTGATTCCGGCGGAACGGATCTGCTCTTCCAGATCCATTGAAGATTCCGGTTTACAGCAGATCAGCAGGCTGCCCGAGCCGATAAGGCCCATGGGATCCAGGTGAAATTTCAAACAGATTTTTTGGGTTACCTCAAAAACAGGGATTCGGTCCATGTCGATATGAATGCGGCATCCGCACGCCAGGCCGAGCTCCCGCACAGCTGTTGCCAGGCCGCCTTCCGTGACATCGTGCATGCCGGTAATACCCTTATGGCCGGCGGCAATTAAAGCCTCCGGCAGGATGCTGATCATGGACAGCATTTCCCGGGCGGTTTCGATTTCCTTCAATGTTACACCGAGCGACAGCAGTTTTTCAGGCAATTCCCGGGCCAATATGGATGTCCCTTCCACGGAAACGGATTTGGTGAAAAACAGATGATCACCGGGTGCGATGGCTTTTTTATCGATCAACCCTTTTCTCGGGACTGTTCCGGCAAGCATGCCGCTTACCACCGGGCGTGTAACGGCTTCGGTAATTTCCGTGTGCCCGCCGCAAAGGGTTATCCCCCACTGGTGGCATACGGCGACAAGGTCGGCGACAACCGCAGATATTTCAGCGGCGGTGGTCCCCACCGGAAAGAGCAGTGTTGTCAGCAGCCATCGGGGCGTTGCACCGGAAGTGGCGATGTCGTTGGCATTTACCAGGACGGCGTACTGGCCGATGGCATCGGTGGCAAAGGTGATGGGATCCGACTTCAGGACCAGAACCTCTTCCCCCTGGATTTGGATAGCGGCGGTATCTTCGCCGATACCGGGGTTGATCAGGACCGTGGGGTCGCTGAAATCAAAATTTTCCAGCAGCTTTGCAAGGATATTGTTGGGGAGTTTACCCGCAGAAAGACCGATATGCATTTTAATGATTTCATGGACTTCAAAGAGATTTGCAGCAGTACAATCCTGTTCCCGGTAGTCAGTCGACAGTGTACCATCGGGATCCAGCATCACCGTCGAACAGCCCGCTTTTCGTCCGGCCTGCATATCGAAGATGTAATCACCGACGACAAGGATGTTCGCCGGTGGGATATTCAGCTGTGAAGCAATAAAGAGAACGCCGGCAGGGTCCGGTTTGATGGGCAGAGCATCGTCCCGGGTAACGATTACCGCAAAGTCCTCCGGACCGATGGTGTTGAAATTCTGCAATGCGCGGGCAACCGATCGATAGCTGTTGCGGGTAAGGACAGCGACCGGGATCTTTCGAATCTGCAGCGCAACCAGAATGTCTTCGGCGCCCTCGGCGGGGACCGACCGGGCAGCACCTTCCGTTTCGAAGATTTCCAGTTCCGTTAACATTTCCTTTTGTTTTACGGGATCGGGAATATTCAGGATATACTCTAGAACCGGTTCGTTTTCAGGGCAGCCCAGTTTTCTTTTAATGGCTGCAAAGTCGAGGGCTTCCGGCAGGGTAAGCGTTCCATCGAAGTCGAAAATAACTGCTTTTATTGGGCCGATGTTGGCATTGTTCATAAAATAGCGTGTCCTTCCTGTTTTACAGCATCATGAAGGGATCGATGTCAGCGACAATGCGGACCGTTCCCTTGCGGTTGGCATTTTTTGTGTGGGCGAAATATTGGTTCAGAAAACGATGGATGGTTTTTGATCCTGGACTTTTCAAAAAGATTTGCCAGCGGTATTGGTTCGCGATTTTTGAAAGGGGTGCTTCCACGGGGCCCAGTACTTCCACGGACGGTATGGATGCCTGGATTTCGTGACACTGTTCCCCGGTTAAACGGGCCATTCGTTCCACATCCTCCCTTTTGGGCCCGGAAATTCTCAGCTGAACAATCCTTGAAAAGGGCGGATAATTTAAAGCCTTTCGGGTGGGTATTTCCTGCTGATAAAAACACTCCACATCCTGAGATTGGGCACAGCGGATACTGTAATGGTCGGGGTTGTAGGTCTGGAGGATTACCCGGCCCGGAGTGTCTCCCCGACCGGCTCTCCCGGAAACCTGGGCCAGCAGTTGAAAAGTCCTTTCGCCGGCCCGAAAATCAGGAAAGTTCATGGAAAGGTCGGCACAGACAATCCCCACCAGCGTGATTTTCGGGAAATCATGTCCCTTGGCCACCATCTGTGTTCCGATCAGAATATCCGTTTTACCGTCTTTAACCCCCTTTAAGATGCTGACAAGCGTTCCCCTGTTGCGGGTTGTGTCCCGGTCCATTCGTGCAATTCGTGCATCCGGGAAAAGGGATTGGATATCCTTTTCCAGCCTTTCCGTTCCCATGCCCAGATGCTTGATTTTATCCGAGCCACACCGGCGGCAGGACGACACCGCAGCCATACTGTAGCCGCAATAGTGACACCGGTATGCATTCGTTGATGCATGCAGGGTGAGCGTAATGTCGCAATTGATGCATTTTATGGATTCACCGCAGGAGTGGCATACAGGGAAGTTGGCGTAGCCGCGCCTGTTTAGAAACAGCAGCACCTGTTCGTTTTTGGAAAGTGTTTCTTTCATTGCCAGGAGGAGCGGATCCGTAATAAACCGGCGGATACCGCGCAGATTGCGGGTTGTGCGAAGATCGACGATTTCAACGGCAGGAAGGGGCCTTTGTTCAACCCGTTGCGAAAGGGTCATTTCCCGAAACTTACCGATTTTGACATTGTAGATGGATTGGATAGATGGGGTTGCCGATCCAAGCAACACGGTACCTCCGTCTAGCCGGGCTCGAATGACAGCCAGGTCGCGGGCATTGTATCGAAGTGCCGTTTCCTGTTTGTAGGAGGTGTCGTGCTCTTCATCGACGATGATAAGGTCTGTTTTTACGAAAGGTGCAAAAATGGCGGACCGGGCCCCGATGGTGATGGGAGTTCCGCCGCTGACGATTTTCATCCACTGATTGAATCGCTCCCGTTTGGTGAGCCGGCTGTGCAGAACGGCAACTTTTTCCCCGAAGCGTGCCCGAAACCTCCTTTCAATCTGCGATATCAACGCAATTTCCGGAACCAGGACCAGGACGTTGCCACCCGATTCGATCACCTTGGCCGCTGCCTGGAGGTAAATCTCTGTTTTCCCGCTGCCGGTAACGCCTCGGAGCAAAAAAGGGGCAAAGCCACGATCGAGGGACGCTATGAGCATTTTCAAGGCGGATTCTTGTTCGGCGGTGGGTATCCGTGGAGTATCGGTTTCAATCGGATCACCCAGGGGATCTCGAAAAGAAAATTTCCGGGTGATGGCGATAAATCCATTTTTTTCAAGATATCCCAGATATCCCGTGATTTCCGGAATCTCCTTTTTCAATTGGGACAGAGGCCTTGCCTTCTCACGATCGATGCGGTCCAGAATCCGTTTTCTGGCCTCCTGAAAACGGTCCTGCGGCAGGTCATCTTTCAGACATCGAATATAGCGTACCCGTTTTTCATTGGTTTCGGAGGGAGCCAGAATTCGGCTTTTGATTATCAGCTCCGCTTTCACCAACCTGCGGACGGCGGCGGAGCTCTCCGCCACCCCTGCCAACCGGTCCATCAGTGTTTTCTCCCGGCACGGTCCGCCCGCAAGAACATCAAGGATCTTTTTCTCCGCTGTCGAAAGGTTCCGGGAGGGCAGCACTTCAACTCCTTTGGCGGTAATGGCGAATGAGGTATAGTCAACCCGCGAAAGTCCTTCCGGTAGAGCGGTTTTTATAACTTCTCCGATCGGGTAAAGATAATAGTCAGAAATCCATAAAAAAAATCGTATCAGATTTTCCGGGAAAAGTGGGTGTTGGTCGGGGATATTCAAAATATCGCGGATATCGACATTCCGATCCGGAGCTTCTTGGCATTCCAGGATGTAGCCGGTGACTTTTCTGCTCCCGAAAGGCACGACCGCCCGTTTGCCTGGTTGAACAAAGGATACCAGATCCTGGGGGACGGCATATGTATAGATATTGTTTACCGGAAGAGGGACGGCGACCCCGATAAACATTTTGTCTGCATTCATTTGGCTTGATTCATCAAATTCGTAAAAAAGTTTCGTTTTGCAGCTTTTTGCCACTACAATATCATGTGTTTTTTATTTCGATCGGTACAACCTATCCGGTTTTGGAACGTGTTTGCCTGAAAATGACGTTTTGTATTGCAAAGGGTTTTATTTTTTGCTAATAAATGTGGGCAGTTAAAAGATTTTACCATGCAGTTTGCCAATATAAGCGTCTATAAAGGAGGAAAAATGAATATTATTGTCAAAAAAATCATACTGTTATTGGTTGCGACGACACTGGTCTGTGCCCCTTTTGCCGGCAGCGTCTTTGCCAGTGCAAGAGACGATGTTCTCGGGCAAGACCCCACCGGCGGCGAAATGATTGCTGATATGATTATTTTACGACCGCTCGGCCTTTGTGCCCAGGCCATCGGAGCAGCTGTTTTTTTTATTTCAGCGCCCTTTTCAGCTGCCGGAGGAAATATCTATGATGTTCAGGATGAGCTGATTGTTAAACCGGCCAAGTTTACCTGGAAACGACCCCTGGGCGAATTTTAATCCTTCCGTTTATATTCCCTGCGGTCTTGACTTGCAATAATATTTTCAATATATCCTAAGCCACAAATCAATCCGATTGATTTGTGGTTTTTTTTTGCCTTTTGGGGTTACCGATAAACCAAGGAGATTCCTGTGCCCGTCCACCTTGTAAAACATCCACTCGTAAAGCATAAGTTGGGACTCATGCGGGAAGACAATATTTCTACAAAGGATTTTCGGGATCTGTCTTCCGAGATTGCTATGCTGTTGACGTATGAAGCCACCAAAGACCTGGAAACCGAAACGAGAACGATTCGCGGATGGGCCGGTGATGTCAATGTGGAACGGATCAAGGGGAAAAAGATAACCATTGTACCGATACTGCGGGCTGGCTTGGGAATGATGGATGGTGTTATTGACCTTATTCCATCCGCGAAGGTTAGTGTCGTTGGATTGTATCGAAACGAAGAAACCCTTGAGCCGGTAAGGTATTATGTAAAAATGACCAGCCAGATGGAAGAAAGAATGGCCCTGATTCTGGACCCTATGCTGGCGACCGGCGGTACGCTGACGGCCACGATCGACCTGTTGAAGGAAGGCGGATGCATGCAGATCAGAGGGCTTTTTCTGGTTGCGGCACCGGAGGGGTTGAGAAAGGTGGAAGAGCTTCATCCCGACGTTGACATATATGTTGCCGCGATTGATGAACGATTGAATGATGTCGGATACATTTTGCCCGGTCTGGGAGATGCGGGCGATAAAATATTTGGAACCAAATAACATCATCCGTCCATGGAGTGTATAGTTTAATACCTGCGGTCGAAGATAACCCTCCAAATTCTGCCATACCCGATATACCTGAGGGTCGCAGCCGTTACTTCCCTGTTGTACAAAACTAGCATTCAATGGACAGCAAACAAAGGAGGCTGCATGACCAGACGAGTTTCATCCCCGGATTACAATTTTTCAATAAAGGACAGCCTGATCGGCGCCCAGATGCTTTTTGTGGCATTCGGTGCCCTGGTGCTTGTTCCCCTGCTCACAGGGCTGGATGCGAATGTGGCACTTTTCACGGCCGGCGCCGGGACACTCCTTTTCCAGATTATTACCAGAGGGAGGGTTCCCATTTTTCTGGCGTCATCTTTTGCCTTCATTGCCCCTATTATTTACGGTGTACAAACATGGGGGATACCGGGGACCATGTGCGGTCTGGCAGCAGCCGGCATTTTATATGTGCTGCTCAGTTTCTTAATCCGGATTTTCGGCAGCAAAATCATCGAAAAGATTTTACCCCCGATTGTCGTGGGGCCGGTCATCATGGTCATCGGCCTTGTCCTGGCTCCGGTGGCTGTCCACATGGCCATGGGTAGAACCGGGGACGGCTCCGCCTGGCTTGTTCCGAACACGCCGGCAATGATCATCGCGGGGGTGACCCTTTTGACGACGATCATTACATCGCTTCTGGGGAAGGGCTGGTTTAAACTGCTTCCCATCCTCATTGGAATCGGGGCTGGTTATCTGGCTGCATTGATCTTTGACGGCCTCGGTATGACGGCTTCCATTCAAAGCAGTTTCGATCCCGGGCAGTTAAACAACTGGACGGGACCGGCACTGGTCAGCTTTCAAGGCCTTGGGAAAGCACCATGGTTTGCCATGCCCAACTTCGTGCTGCCGTCATGGAATCTGGAGGCCATTCTCTTTATCGTACCGGTCGCCATCGCCCCCGCCATAGAGCATTTTGGTGACATTCTGGCCATTGGCAATGTAACCGGTCGAGATTACGTAAAAAACCCGGGTATTCAGAATACATTACTGGGAGACGGTCTGGCCACGACGCTTGCTTCCTGTCTGGGGGGACCGCCGAACACCACCTATTCAGAGGTGACGGGTGCCGTAACCCTGACGAGAGCGTTCAACCCCGCGATCATGACCTGGGCGGCTATCTTTGCTGTGACACTGGCGTTTATCGGTAAAATGGGGGCTTTGCTGAACACCATCCCTGTTCCGGTAATGGGCGGTGTCATGCTGCTTCTGTTTGGGGCCATTACCGTAATTGGTCTGAACACCCTTGTCAAAGCCGGCGACGATCTTACCGAGCCGCGTAACCTGGCCGTTGTGGCCCTTATTCTAGTGGTGGGAATCGGTACCAACTATGCCGGTGGTGATCTGCCCATAAAAGGCATCGGATTGGCCGGTATCATTGGGGTTGTCCTGAACCTGATCCTTCCTGGAAGAGGGTCAACCAAGTAACCATCCGGAATTCTGAAAATAGCTGTCATGAAGGCAAAAGCGGGGATCATCGGGTTCGTATTTATCGTTGCAGCACTTTTCGGAGCGTTGTTGTTCTTCCTGCCCAAAGAGAAACGGGATGAAACGGAGGGGCCCAATCGGGCTGCCCTTTCCGAAGGCAAAGAGGCTGTTGCCGTCCACTTGTACTTTGCGGACCAATCGAACAGCTTTTTATCCGCCCAAGAGATCGTGCTGCAGCATCCGGACGATCCGGTTGTGTTGGGCCGGATGATTGTTGAAGCACTGATAAGGGGACCGGAAAACGGGTTGATGCGAACCATTCCGGCGGAAACACTCGTCAGGGCGTTCTATCTGACAGCTGATGGGACTGCGTATATCGACTTCTCGACAGAAATAAAGGATAAACATCCCGGAGGAACCGGATCTGAACGGATGACCATTTTCTCGATTGTGAATTCGCTGATCCTCAACGTAGATGAGGTCAAGAGAGTTCGACTGCTTGCCGGGGGTCAGGAGACGGACACGTTGGCAGGCCATATCGACATACGAAAACCATTTAAAGCGGACATGCTGCTGATAAGATGAAGAAGACCAGAATCGAACAGATCCGAAATATCGGAATCATTGCACACATCGATGCCGGTAAAACGACGGTTACCGAAAGGATTTTATTCTACACCGGAAAATCCCACAAAATCGGCGAAGTGCATGATGGGCAGGCCGTTATGGACTGGATGACGGACGAGCAGGAGCGGGGTATCACCATCACGTCCGCCGTAACGACCTGCCGTTGGGGAGAGACCGACATTCAACTGATCGACACTCCCGGTCATGTCGATTTTACCATAGAGGTCGAACGTTCCCTGCGGGTACTGGACGGCGCCGTCGGCGTATTTTGTGCGGTCGGAGGGGTTGAACCCCAGTCGGAAACAGTATGGCGCCAGGCAGATAAATACCATGTGCCCAAAATGGCGTTTATCAACAAGCTGGACAGGATCGGGGCGGATTTTTTTCATACCATCCAGATGATGCGGGACAGGTTGAAAGCGTCGCCGTTGCTGTTGCAGCTGCCCATCGGCAGCGAGGATCACTATTCCGGAATCATTGATTTGGTTGGTATGAAGGAAGTGGTCTGGGATGAAGATTCTCTGGGAGCAGTGTACGCCACTACCGAAATCTCTGATGAAAACGCTTCCCAGGCGAATGAATACCGGGAGAAGTTGATAGAGACACTGGCTGAAGTGGATGATGATATCATGGAAGCCTACCTGTCCGAAGCACCTATTGAAAAGGAAACCATTCAAGCCGCCATTCGGAAAGCGACCATCGCTCTGAAGCTGGTCCCGGTATTATGCGGGAGCGCTTTAAAAAACAAGGGGGTTCAACCCCTGATCGATGCAATTGTCGCCTACCTGCCCAGCCCGGCAGACATCCCCCCCATCAAGGCCGTTCATCCGGACAGCAATGAACCGATTGTCTGCCCCCCCCTGGACAACAAACCCCTGGCAGCGCTTATTTTCAAGGTGTCCATGATAGAGGGCCGCAAACTGTCATTTGTGCGTATCTATAGCGGCCGGATGTCGGCCGGGACGGAAGTTTACAATCCTGCCAGAAAGAAGAAAGAAAAAGTGTCCCGATTGCTCAGAATGCACGCCAATAAGCGGGAGCGCGTGGACGAAGCCGGCGCGGGGAGCATTATTGGTGTGGTGGGCCTTAAAGACTCTTCAACAGGGGAAACCCTGTGTTCGGAAACGGCGCCTGTTCTGCTTGAAAAGATCGATTTCTACGAACCGGTGATTTCGATGGCGATAGAGCCGAAAACACATTCCGATCAGGACAAGCTTGACCAGGTATTGCAAAAATTTATGGCGGAAGACCCGACACTCATTGTACGCAAAGATGCGGATACCGACCAGACGATACTTTCCGGTATGGGTGAACTCCACCTGGAGGTCATCATCAGCCGTATGCAGCGGGAGTTTAACACCCATGTCAATGTTGGCAGGCCGCAAGTTGTATACCGGGAAAGCATCGACAAGGAATCCCGGGCCACCGCCGTATTCGACAAAGAAGTGGCGGGCCAGCGCCAATACGGTGAGGTAACCCTGAAACTGATTCCCCGGGCAAGGGGTGCCGGCAACCGGTTTTTAAACCAAATCAAAGACGCTGCGATTCCGGAAATATATATCCCTTTAATTGAAAAAGGTGTTGCCGAATCCCTGGAAAGCGGTTCCCTGATGGGTTATCCGGTAGTCGATGTAACGGCGGTTCTGGTGGGCGGGGCTTCCCGGGAATCCCTCGGGACCGAGCTTGCCTATACCGTAAGTGCGTCCATGGCCTGCCGGGAGGCCCTGGCCGGGGGGGATCCTTATCTGCTCGATCCGGTGATGAATGTGGAGATAACCGTTCCGGAAGAGTTCATGGGTGATGTTATTGGCGATATCAACGCCAGGGGCGGCAAGATAGAATCCATCGGTCCCAAATCTGGGGCCCAGGAGATTAAGGCGTCTGTGCCATTGGCAAAATTGTTCGGCTATTCAACAAGTCTGCGCTCGTCTACTCAGGGGAGGGGGACGTTTACCATGCAGTTTTCACATTTTGACAGGGCTTAATCCGTATCGGCCGGCCCGGTTATTCCGTCTCTGTTCTCCCCTCTAGCTTGTCTATCAACGCATCGATTTTCTTTTTTTTATTTTCATCCGTGGCCATGTCCGCTGCCTTTTTCAGGTGGTACAGTGCGGTGTCCCGTTTGTGCATGTGGACATAGTATCCCCCGAGATGGTAGTGGGCATCCGCCATTTGTCCCATTTGGCCATACAGTTTGCCCAGATAGAACAGGGCTTCGTAGTAATGGACATCTTTGTCAATTGCCCGTTCCAGGTATATCAGCGCTGCCTTGTTTTCACCGATGGTCATCAATGTGCGGCCCAGATAAAAGAGGGTGTCCGGGTTGTCCGGATCGGCCTGCAGGGCACTCGACAGGACGTTTTGGGCTTCCTCATACTGCCCGTTCTGAAAATAGGCCCTGCCCAGATCACTGAGAAGGTATATGTCCAGCGGATGTTGCTCGAAGGCTTTTTGCAGATAGTAAACGGCTTCCCCGCGGCTGCCGACACGTAGCTTATACAGTCCGTACCCATAGTTTGCCATCGCATCAGCGGGATCGTTCGCAATGGCTGCCGCTGTTTTATTGCGGGCGACGTCTTCGGGTGCGTACACGGCAACTAGTTTTGCGTGCATACGGCGGAACGCATATTCGTTGTGCGGATTCTCGGGGATGTCAATGTACTCGTGGGCCTGTATCCACGTATCGATATAGGCCATACGGTCTTCGCTGGCAGGGTGGGTGGAGAGATAGTTGGGGATTACGGAACCATACCAGTTCTTCAGCCGGATTTTTTTCATCATTTCCATCAGGCCCTCACCACCGTAGCCGGCCTTTTTCAGGTATTGGAGGCCAAGCTGATCGGCCTGTATTTCATCCTCCCGGCTGAAGGCCAGGGCGGCGGATCGGCCGGCAGCCATGGTTCCCAGAGAGGCCGCCTGAGCGGCTTCTCCCATGCCCTGAGAACCGAGGAAAATGGAGGCTGCCAGACCGGCCAGCGTGAGTATGTTGATTTTTTTGGAAAGTTCGATTTTCTGGGAAATGTGGCGGGCATGAACATGGGCAATCTCATGTGCCAGAATACCGGCGAATTCCGCTTCCGAGTCCATCGCCTCTATCAGGCCGCTGTTGAAAAAAATGTGGCCTGCCGGTGTGGCGAAGGCGTTGTAGACCTGTTCATTGATGACATAAAATTGATAGTGAAAGTGTTGCGGCGGAAAGCTGGTCAGAATTTTTTGCCCCAGCTGGTTGATATAGGCATTGATCATCGGATCATCGATAAAATTGAGCTGGTTGCGGATATTTTGAAAAATCTTTTCGGACAACTCCTCCTCTTCTTTGATGGTAATTGCCATTCCCCGCACCGGGAACAGGGAGACAACGAACATCAGCAGGATTGCGATGACGAAGGATTTATGAGCAGCTGTTTTGCCGGTTTTGTGTATTTTCATGGCGCCTGCTGTTGGATTATCCGAATCGGAGCTGTTTACATTATTAAAATTGGGATAATCTCATTGTTGGAAAGAAGTTCGCTGATTTTACTTTTCAGAAGGTAACCCCTACGGGATTTCTGGTTTTGCTGCATGATGGCGCTAAACGGGCAACTGCAGCCAAACGATATCCTCCGCCCTCTGCGGTAATTTCGACAATCGTCAACTCAGGATTTTATATGCAGCTCGTGAAAGAGAACAGTTGTTTTCCCGCGCCGATGTCATAAGGATGATTGCTCCGAAGCGGTGAGCATCCAATCCGGTATATTCGCTTCCCAAATATAATCATTTGTGATAATAAGTCTGCTATTATGGCACAAATAGTTTGTATCGCCAACCAAAAAGGTGGCGTCGGCAAAACGACCACAGCCGTTAATCTGGCTGCGGCATTGGCTGTTTCGGAAAAAAGGACGTTGCTGGTGGATTGCGACCCCCAGGCCAATGCAACAACCGGTATCGGGATAAATACAAAGGATATCCGGGCCACTTTGTACCACGGAATGATTGGAGATGTCGATGTCGATGCATTGATTATCGACAGTGAACTGCCGGCCTTGCGGGTTATTCCTTCCAATGTGGAACTGATTGGCTTCGAAGTTGAAATGATGCCGGATCCAAATCGGGAGAGGGCCCTTTCCTCCCTTCTCGCCGGCGTTAGCGATGATTTTGATTACATCATCATCGACTGCCCGCCTTCGTTGAGCCTGCTGACCGTAAACGCACTGACGGCTGCCAACCACCTTCTGATTCCATTGCAGTGTGAATTCTATGCCCTGGAGGGGTTGGGCCAGCTCCTGCAGACCCATAAACGCATACGATCCGGACTGAATCCGGGTCTTGAAATTTGCGGTATTTTGCTGACCATGTTTGACAAACGGACGAATTTATCCCATCAGGTTGCTGAAGATGCCCGAAACTACTTTGCTGATCTTCTTTTTCAAACAGTAATACCCCGGAATATCCGCCTGGGGGAAGCCCCCAGTTTCGGCAAGCCGATTCTTCTCTATGACGCCAATTCACCGGGCGCGCATAGCTATTTTTCATTGGCAAACGAGCTGATAGAGCGGATCGAATCGTAAATTCGGCTTCCCTTTTGCAGGGGCCGT